>JALYJS010000161.1 GCA_030799345.1 Pseudomonadota bacterium
GAAGGCTCGGACCAGCATCGCGGGTGGTTCCATTCCTCACTCCTCCTGTCGGTCGCGGGACATGGCGTCGCCCCATACCGGCAGGTGCTGACGCACGGCTTCACCGTGGACGAGAAGGGCCGCAAGATGTCGAAGTCGCTCGGCAACGTCGTCGCGCCGCAAAAGGTGATGCAGACGCTCGGCGCCGACGTGCTGCGTCTCTGGGTCGCAGCGACGGATTACAGCGGCGAGATCAGCGTATCCGACGAGATCCTGAAGCGCATGTCGGACAGCTACCGGCGCATGCGCAACACCCTGCGCTTCCTGCTCGGGAATCTCGCCGGCTTCGATCCCGCGCGCGACGGGCTGCCCGCGGAACAGCTCCTCGAAATCGACCGGTGGGCACTGGCGCGCGCGAGCGAGCTGCAACGCGAGGTCGTGGATGCGTATCGCAACTATGACTTTCACCAGATCTACCAGAAGGTCCACGGCTTCTGCGTGATCGAGCTCGGCGCGTTCTGGCTCGATATCCTGAAGGATCGCCTGTATACGATGCCGACTGCGAGCGTCGGACGGCGCTCGGCGCAGACGGCGATGCACCACATCGCGGAGGCGATGGTGCGCTGGCTCGCGCCGATCCTGTCATTCACGGCGGAGGAAATCTGGAAGTTCCTGCCGGGGCCGCGCGACGAATCCGTACTGTTCTCGACCTGGTGGCAATTGCCCGAGGCCGCGGCGTCGGACGCGATCGACTGGAGCGCCGTCATCGCACTAAAAAACGACGTGTCGCGCGAGCTCGAGCGCCTGCGCACGGCGGGGTCGCTCGGCGCTCCGCTGGAGGCGGCCGTGGACGTGTATCTTGACGAAGTGCAGCATCGGCGCATGGCGGCCATCGGCGACGAATTGCGCTTTGTGCTGATCACATCGGTCGCGCGATTGCGGCCGGCCACCGAACGGCCGCCGGATGCGGTCGCCGCCGAATCCGTCGCACCGACCGGCGCGTGGATCGCGGTGACGGTGCAGGATGCGCCGAAGTGCGCGCGCTGCTGGCACCGGCGCGAGGACGTCGGCTCCGATCCGGCCCATCCGGAAATCTGCAGCCGTTGTGTCGTCAATCTCGGCAGCATGGGTGAATCGAGGCACTACGCATGACCGGACTTCACGTGGAACCGCGCACCGCGCTCATCTGGATCTGGCTTTCGGCGCTCGTCGTCGCGCTCGACCAGCTCACCAAGTGGTTCATCGTCAATAATTTCGCGCTATACGAGATCCTGCCTGCGGGTCCGGTGCTCGACATCACCCGGCTTCATAACGAAGGCGCGGCGTTCAGCCTGCTGGCGCAGGCCGGCGGCTGGCAGCGCTGGTTCTTCGTCATCCTGGCCAGCGTGATCGGCGTCGCGATCGTCTGGTGGCTGTATACGCTGCCGGCGCGCGGGCAAGGGTGGCTGGTGATCGGGCTCGCGCTGATCCTGGGTGGCGCGGTCGGCAATGCCTACGACCGGCTGCTGCACGGGCACGTCGTGGATTTCCTGCATTTCCACTGGAATCTCGCGTACTTTCCCGCCTTCAATGTCGCCGATATCGCGATCACGACAGGCGCGATCATGCTCATCATCGATGCCTTGATGAACTCGAACCGGACCAAGGCATCGTCAGCGTGAAAGTGCTGCTCGCCAATCCGCGCGGATTCTGCGCGGGAGTGGATCGGGCGATCGACATCGTCGAGCGGGCCATTGAGCTCTTCGGGGCGCCGATCTATGTGCGCCACGAGGTCGTGCACAACCGGTTCGTCGTCGAAAGGCTGCGTAATCTCGGCGCGGTGTTCGTCGATGAACTGGACGCCGTGCCCGACGGCGCGACCGTGATCTTCAGCGCCCATGGCGTGGCCTCGTCGGTCGAGCAGGAGGCCGGACGGCGCGGGCTCGCCGTGTACGACGCGACCTGTCCGCTCGTCACGAAGGTGCACATGGAAGTCGGCCGCTATGCGCGGGACGGACTCGATGTGATTTTAATCGGCCATGCCGGGCACCCGGAGGTCGAAGGCACCATGGGTCGGTTCGACGATGCCTTCGGCGGGCGCATCCACCTGGTCGAAACGGTCGCAGACGCGGAGCACATCGCGGTGCGCGATCCGGCGCGGCTTGCGGTCGTTACGCAGACCACGCTTTCGGTCGACGACACGGCCCGCGTGATGGCGGCGCTGCGCAAGCGCTTCCCGTCGCTCGCGACGCCCCGCAAAGAGGACATCTGCTACGCGACGCAGAACCGGCAGGACGCGGTCAAGCAGCTGGTCTCGCAGTGCGACGTGATCGTCGTGGTCGGTTCGCAGTCGAGCTCGAATTCCAACCGCCTGCGCGAGATCGCGACCATGCGCGGCGTGCCCGGGTATCTCGTGGACGGAGCGGACGACCTGAAGCGGGAGTGGTTCGAAGGCAAGCGTGCGGCTGGTGTCACGGCCGGCGCCTCGGCCCCCGAATCCCTGGTGCAGCAAGTGGTCGAGCGGCTGCGCGAGTGGGGCGGTCACGAGGCGGTGGAGGTTGTCGGGCGCGAGGAACACGTCGTATTCGGGTTGCCGCAGGCGCTGCGGCAGGTCGAGCGGCGCCAAAGCTAGACGCAGCGGGCTCACCAGCAGGACGTGGTGGTATCGCGATCGGCTGCATCACTCGCCAGACGGCGGCCGCTCTCGTCGATCGACAGTCGGACGCAGGATGGATCGTCGCGGGCGCCGACGCGTTCCGCGACCAGCCGATAGCTCGCGGCGTCCGCCGATACGATGCTCAGCCGATAGCGCCCGCGCGGCGTTGTCGAAGCGACCGGAATCCCCGGCGGCTCGGAGCCAATGGCGGCATCCAGCCGCCCGGCATACTGGCCATGCGCCAGATGGAATTTCTCCTGCTCGGCCGCCCCCGCCAGCAGTGCCTGCACGGCTTCGACACGATGTCCCCGCTGGACGTGACGGCGGTACGTGGAGAACGCCAGCGAGGTGGTGATCGCGACCACCGCGAGCGCGATCATGACTTCGATCAGCGTGAATCCGTCGGTACTGCGAGTTTGCGCCATGAGGTCCTGACCGGGTCGCCCGCGTAGCCGACATCGAATGTTTCGGCGCCGATGATTCCGAATGCGCGCGGACGGCAGTCGGGGCATGCACCGGCTCCCGCGAACCCAAAGCGCAGCGCCACCGGCAAACCGCTGCCGGGGATGTCGACGAAGTCCTCCTCGGGCGATTCGATCGCGACAGCGTGGGACGCGCCATTGCTGACATTGAGTGCGTACAGACGCCGGCGTGCCTGCGTTGGTCCGCAGGGCGCCATGGCGTCCGGAGGCAATGGTTGCCAGGTCTGTAAGCGGAGCACGTGATCGAAGGTGACCGCCGGGCCGATGACTTTCTCCCCGGCACCATGCCCATCCAGCCGGCGAAACCAGCCGGGTGCCGTCAGCGGCATGGATTCACCGGCGTCCGCATCGTGCAGGTCCGCTTCGGTCCAGGGGCGGCTGTCCGCTGC
>JALYJS010000165.1 GCA_030799345.1 Pseudomonadota bacterium
GGATCGATCGATTCGGCTCACAGCTCGTGCTTGCACTCATCAAACATGCCGGCGACAAACGAGGTCAAGAACTCGACCGCCACGGACTCCGCATGGCTGCGCCCCTCACTGGATAAAGCGCCCCGGCTCCAAGTCGAAACGATGCCCTGGGGGTTCAGGTACGCGGCGCTGCGCACCCCGATTGAGCGCGCGGATACGCACGTATACGTCCGCACTACGCTGTTCATTGCTCCGTTCACGGTGCTCATACCGCCAACGGACCAGTACAATCTCGCGCAGATGCTGGTGCCGATTGACGACGTGAATTGCATGTTCTACTGGATCGCCTGGCACGAGACGCGCGGTATTTCACAGGATGCCTGGCGCAAATTCTGCGCCGCAGAAGTCGACGTCGACCTCGACCGGAATTTCCGGAAGTTACGCAATGCTTCAAACGGGTACATGCAGGACCGTGACGCCATGAAGCTCGGTGACTTCACGGGAATCCGCGGGATTCCGACCCAGGACATGGCCATGTGGGAATCCATGGGTGCCATCGTCGACCGGACCCGCGATCACCTCGGCACGAGTGACCGCGCAATCGTTCTTTTCCGCAAACAGATGGTCGCTGCCGCGCGCAGCATCGCCGCTGGTGTGACGCCATTCGGCACCGAAGGTCCCGGCCCGGGGCGTTCGGCGCTGCGCTCCTTCGAGGGCATGATGCCTAAATCGGCCGACTGGCGAACACTGGGCGGCAACTGCGACACGCCCGCCGCAGGAGAGATTTGATGCAGGACAAGAACGTTCCCTTGCCCTTCTGGGAAGCGGCGCGGCGCGAGATGGAGCAGTACCACTTCCTCACCGATCTCCGCGTACAGCCGCAATGGGAGATCCCGAAACAGATAGCTATTCATGTCGCCGTCTCGGGCCGTGCGTCCGAGGGCATCGCCGGCGACGAGGACGGCAAATACCCGCAGAGCATCAACGATTTCGTTGAAGCTGCATCCAGCGTCATTGCTGCAGGAGCGACAGGCGTCCACATCGATTTCACGTTCGTTGTCGACAAGGACGGACGCCGGCTGGACTCTGGCGACGTCCCGATGGTGGATGCCTATCGAATGGTGCTTGAACCGCTTCGTGCACGCTTCGGCGACTCTTTTATCGCTAACCTCAACGTGCTGAATGGAAAGACGTTCGACGCCTGCCTGGAACCGGCACGCGCGGGCCTGGCGGACGCTGCGCCCTGCGCAGCCGGTCATCCCGACGCATTCATGATCCCGGCAATACGCGCGCTTGAAGAATGCGGCGTCAAGCCGGAGATTGTGGTCCACAGTTCGGGAGAGATTGAGCTCGCCAAGCGCAAGCTCATCGACGCAGGCATCGCCCGGAAGCCGCTCAACTGGATCGTGCTGTTCGGGCTACCTTTCAACTGCGGTCGCACGCTCCTGTCGGGTGTTTGGGTGCCGGGCTCTCGCGACCTGATGCAACACCTCGTCCTGATGCTCGACCAGATCCGCGAGATCGACCCTGAGTCGGTCATCACGGTGTGCGCGGCGGGCCGCGCCACTCTGTACCTGACAACACTTGCGACGATGCTGGGCGTCAACATCCGCGTCGGCATCGAAGACACGGTCTGGCGTTACCCGAATAGCGACGAGATGTTCAGCTCCAATCTGGACATGTTCACTCGGGCGCTACAGATAGCCGACTTGCACGGTAGGCGCCCGATGTCCGCGACAGATTACCGCAAAGCCCTGGGCATCAGCCGCCGCAAGAGCTGATCAGCAGTCACTCAACCGTCACGCTCTTCGCGAGATTGCGCGGCTGGTCAACATCGGTGCCCTTCAGCACGGCGACGTGATAGGCGAGGAGCTGCAGTGGCAGCGTGTAGACGGCCGGCGCCTGGAAATAGCTGACGTGCCGCGGCATCGTGATGACCTTCACGCCGTCCGATTCCTCGAAGCCCGATTCCGGATCGGCGAACACGTAGAGCATGCCGCCGCGGGCCCGCACTTCCTGCAGGTTCGACTTCACCTTTTCGAGCAGGTCGTTGTTCGGCGCGACCGCGATGACGGGCATGTCGGAATCCACGAGCGCCAGCGGACCGTGTTTGAGTTCGCCGGCCGCATAGGCTTCCGCATGGATGTAGGAAATCTCCTTGAGCTTCAGCGCGCCTTCCATCGCGATCGGGAACATCGCGCCGCGGCCGAGAAACAGCGCGTGATGTTTCGGCGCGATCTCCCGCGCCAGCTCGCGGATCACCGGGTCGAGTGCGAGCGCCTGCTCGAGCATCGCGGGCAGTTCGAGCAGCCGCTGCACCAGCGTCCTTTCGCGCTCCGGCGACAGGCCGTGATGCTTGCCGACAGCGATCACGAGCATGCCGAGTGCGGCAAGCTGGGTCGTGAAGGCCTTGGTGGAGGCGACGCCGATCTCCGGTCCCGCGCGGGTCAGCAGCACCAGCCCCGATTCCCTCACCAGCGAACTCTCCGGCACGTTGCAGATCGCGAGCGTCGACAGGAATCCCGTCTTGCGCGCCAGTCGGAGCGCCGCCAGCGTGTCGGCGGTCTCGCCTGACTGGGATATCGAGACAAACAGGGTGTTCGCAGGCACGACCGGATCGCGGTATCGGAACTCGCTCGCGATCTCAACGCGGCAGGGCACCCGGCAGAGCTGCTCGATGAAATAACCCGCGACGACGCCCGCGTGGTAGCTGGTGCCGCAGGCGACGATGTGCACGGACGTTGTGCGCTTCAGCACGTCCAGCGCAGCCGGCCCGAAGGCCTGCGCCAGCAGGCGGCCGCCGGCCACGCGTTCCTCGAGCGTCTGCGCGACTGCGCGCGGCTGCTCGTGGATCTCCTTCAGCATGAAATGGGCGTAGGCGCCACGCTCCGCGGCTTCAGCGGATTGCTCCGACTCGTACGGCACCCGCTCGACTTTGCGGCCATCCGCATCGACGATCTCAATGCTCCGGCGACGGATGCAGGCGACGTCGCCCTCCTCCAGCACGATGAACCGGCGCGTCACCGGCAGGAGCGCGGCGATGTCGGAGGCGACGAAGTTCTCGTCCTTGCCGATGCCGATCAGCGCCGGGCAACCGACCCGCGCCAGCACGATGCAGTCCGGGTCCTTGCCCCACATCACGGCAAGCGAATAGGCGCCGCGCAGTTCCGCGACGGTCTTCTGCACCGCGCCGAACAGGTCGAGAGAACCGGCAAGGTGATGGTGGATCCGGTGCGCGATGACTTCCGTGTCGGTGTCGGACGTGAAACTGTAGCCGAGCCGCTCGAGGTCCGAGCGCAGTTCCTCGTGGTTCTCGATGATGCCGTTGTGCACGATCGCGACGCCATCGCGCGAAATATGCGGATGGGCATTGCGCTCGTTCGGCACGCCGTGGGTGGCCCAGCGCGTGTGGGCGATGCCGAGGTGGCCGGACGTCGGCGTCGCAAGCAGCGCTTCGGACAGCTTTGCCACCTTGCCGACCGCGCGCAGCCTTGCCACTTCGGCGCTGCCATCCAGCACGGCGACGCCGGCCGAATCGTAGCCGCGGTATTCGAGGCGCTTCAGGCCTTCGATGAGGATCGGGACGATATCGCGGTCTGCGACCGCTCCGACAATGCCACACATGGACGACTGGACCTCAGGCCGGAAGGGGTTCCGGGCCGCCGTCGGCACATTCTATTCCAATGCCGCCGGGCATGCGCCCGCCGCTCACCCGCGCGAGCCTGGCGGCCGCTCCGGGCCCGCACCGAGCCAGCGCAGTGCGTCGTTCAGGTCCTGGAAAAACTCGGTGCGAACGCCGCGGTTCATCGCCGCGGTGCGGAAGAAGTCGGTCTGCTGGTCCGGCACGAATCCCCGGAAGCAGCAGGCGACGGAGAGTCCCGGCATAAGCCGCGCCGCCAGGCCGGCATGATCGAAGGTCTCCATGGTCGTCAGCCGGCGCCGGACATTCTCGCCTTCGGCGAGTACGCGCCGCAGCCCGTGCTTGCGGCAGGCATCGCTGATCGTCATCCAGATGGCCTCCATGCTCGCGGGGGTCATCTCGAATCCCGGCTCGAGGTGCAGGTACAGGTAACCCTCGCGCGGCTCCAGCCTGAAATCCGAACCCGGCTGTCGACCGCCCGTTCCGGGACTCATCGGCTGCGCTACTCCTTCTTTTTTTCCGGTCGCTTCCAGTGCTCGACCGTCTGCTGGCGACCGCGTTCCAACGTCAGCTTGCCGGCCGGCGCCGGCCGCGTGATCGTCGAACCCGCGCCGATGGTCGCCTGTTCTCCCACCGTCACGGGCGCGACCAGCATCGTGCCGGAACCGATGAATGCGCCATCGCCGATGGTGGTGCGGTGCTTGCTCGCGCCGTCGTAATTGCAGGTGACCGTTCCCGCGCCGACATTCACTGCGGAGCCGATGCTCGTATCGCCGACGTAACTCAGGTGATTCGCCTTGCTGCCGGCGCCGAGTTCGCTGTTCTTGATCTCCACGAAATTGCCGACGTGCACGGCATCGGCGAGTTTAGTGCCGGGTCGCAGGCGCGCGAACGGGCCGACCACGCAGCGCGCGCCGGTGATGGCGCCTTCGACCACGCTGTGCGCGCGGATCTCCGTGTCCGCGCCGATCTCGCAATCGCGGAGCACGCAGCCGGGCCCGACTTTTACGCGGTCGCCGAGCGTCACATTGCCCGCGAGGATGACATTGATGTCGAGTTCGACGTCGCGGCCGCAGCGGACGTCGCCGCGGATATCGAGGCGCGCAGGATCGATGACGGTGACACCCGCGCGCATCAGCTCCAGCGCCTTCGCGCGCCGATGCGCCGTTTCGACTTCAGCGAGCTGCACCTTGTCGTTCACGCCAAGGACCTCCGCCGCTGTGCCTGCGATGACCGCCTCGACCGCGCAGCCGTCCCGCACCGCTGCGCTTACGCAGTCGGTCAGATAGTACTCGCTCTGCGCATTGTCGGCCTTCAGCCCCGCGAGCCAGGCGCGCAGTCGCGCCGCGGGCGCCGCGAGGATGCCGGTGTTGACCTCGGCGATGGCGCGCTCCGGCCCGCTTGCGTCTTTCTCCTCGACGATCCGGACGGCTTGTCCGGCGGCATCGCGTATCACGCGTCCATAACCGGCCGGGTCCGGAAGCACCGCCGATAGCAGCGCGAGCGCCCGCCCTCCCGATCGTGCGACGAGGTCGCCGAGCGCTCCCGCCCGCACGAGCGGCACGTCGCCAAACAGCACCAGCACCGTGTGGTCGTCGGGAATTCCGGGAATGGCCTGCATGACGGCGTGTCCGGTCCCCTTCTGCTCCGCCTGCAGCACCCAGCGGATGTCGGTGGCCGGAAAAGCGGCGCGCACGCGTTCTGCGCCGTGGCCATGCACGACCGCTATCGCGGCGGGTTTCAGGCTCCTGGCGGTATCTATGACATGGGCAAGCATCGGCCGTCCCGCGATCGGCTGGAGCACCTTCGGCAGGTCGCTCGCCATGCGCTTGCCCTGGCCAGCGGCCAGGATGACGACGGACAGTGGCATCGGCTGGATTGTACCGGAGGTCCGTGGCATACAATTCCGCCCCATGAACGGAACACCCAAACTCATGGCACTGGCCGCATCGTGCGCAATGCTCGCCGTCGCGTCCGCAACCGCGGATACCGTGGTCATCGAAGCCGCGCGCTACCTGGACGTGGTCCAGGGACGGCTGATCACGCCCGCCGTCATCGTCGTCGAGGGCGACAGGATCGCCGCGATCAACCCGGCGACGCGTCCGGACGACGCGAAGACGATCCGGCTCGATGGCCAGACGCTGCTGCCGGGCCTGATGGACTCCCACACCCATCTGAACTACGAACTCGTCGACGGCTGGGAAACCGAGACCGTACGCTTCACCGCAGGCGACTTCGCGCTCCGGGGCGTGCCGATCGCGAAAACGACCCTGCTCGCAGGCTTCACGACCGTACGCGATCTCGGCACGGGCTTTGGTTTCTCGGACGTCGCGCTGATGCGCGCAATCGACAATGGCTCGGTGATCGGCCCGCGCGTGATCCCGGCCGGCCATGCGATTTCCATCACCGGCGGTCACTGCGACATGACCGGTTACGGGCCCGGGATCGAGCCGCCTGACTACGTTTCGGGCGTGGCCGACGGCGTCGACGGCGTGGTGAAAGCGATCCGCTACCAGATCAAGCACGGGGCCAAGGTCATCAAGATCTGTGCGACCGCAGGCGTGCTTTCATTCGGGGGCGCGGTCGGCGCGCAGCAATACTCAATCGAGGAGCTGCGCGCGGCCGCGGAAGAAACCCACCGGCACGGACTGCGCCTCGCTGCGCACGCCCACGGCACGGCGGGCATCATCGCCGCGAGCGAGGCCGGCATCGACAGCATCGAACACAACTCGATGATGACGGACGAAGCCGCGCGCATCGTCAAGAAGAATGGCAGCTTCGTCGTGCCCAACATGTACCTGCTCGAGTCGCTCCAGACCGTGAAGCTGCCGGAGGCGCTGGCAAAGAAACAGGAGTTCCTGCACCCGCAGGCAATCGAGAGTTTCCGTCGCGCCGTTCAGCAGGGGCTCAAGATCTCCTTCGGCACCGATGCCGGCGTATTCGCGCACGGCGACAATGCGAAGGAATTCACTGCGCGGGTGAAGTATGGACAGTCGCCGCTGGAAGCGATCCGGTCCGCGACCGTCGTCAACGCGGAGCTGTTCGACACGCCGGACCGCGGAAAGATTGAAACGGGGCTGCTCGCAGACCTGATTGCGGTCGCGGGCGACCCGCTCGACGACATCAGTCTCCTGGAGGACGTGCGCTTCGTGATGAAGGGCGGGGTCGTTTACAAGCAGCCGGACTGACCGGTGTTTCTTTAGAACCCATCCCACGCGTCCAGAGGGTGCTTCCATTCAAACGGCACGCTTTCGAAAAGGGACCGCACATCCGGTATGAACAGATAAGCGAGCCAGAAGAACAACGCTGCAAATCCCAGCCACAGGACGCCGTCTGCCGCAGCCAGCCAGCCATGCCGCCGACCTGCGGTAGCCTCATACGACGCGCGACTCGCCGCCCGCAGCGGCATGTGCACGGCCTGGTAGACGATGACGAGTATGACGATCGCGCCCCATACCGGGATCTCGGGCGGCAGCGCCCAATCGAATATGCCTCCCGTCTTGAACAGCGCCACGACCGCGATGATGACGACGACAAAGAGAGCGGCGCCGATGAGCGTAAACACGGGGACCATGAAGCCCGCGACCACGCGGGTTGCGTAGCCGACGTCCTCATACGCGCGCTCGCCGCGCCAGAACGCGCGCTCGGCCGCCGCCGCGCGCTTCTCGCGGCGCGATTGCCGCCGGCGCCGCCATCCTTCCTGCCAGCGGGCGCTGTGCTTTCGAAACTCGGCATAGCGTTCTTTGGCCCCGTCGACCAGCTGCTGAGCATTGAACGGTTGCCCGTGCGCCGCCGCGCGTTCCTCGGAGGTGGTTGCATCGGGGATGATGAACATCATCAGGATGTAGGCCAGTATCCACAGGCTGCCGGTCAGGATGGTCAACGCGACGAAGACGATCCGCACGAGCGTGACGTCGACACTGAAGTACGCCGCGAGGCCCGTGCAGACGCCGCTGATCATCGATCCCTCGCGTATCTGATACAGGCGGCGTGGCGCCTCCGTGCGCGGCGGCGATTCGCCTGCCGCCTGGCGCTGGCCTTCGGAATCCGCAGCCGTTTCGCCCGACTCCGACTCGACCGGGCCCATCTCCGCCAGTATCCGGTCGAGCTCAGCGGCGACGACCACGCTCTTGTGCGGATTCAGAAAGCGCCGGCACTTGTCGGCGATCGCCTGTTCGATGTCCGACAGAATTTCCACCTTGTCCGGATTGCCCGCGAGCCGCGCCGCCGCACTGTCGAGATACGCGCGCAGTGACTCGAAGCCGGGCTCGTCGAGCTGATACGCGTTGCCATTCAGGTTGACGGTGATCACGGTGTTCATTCGGAATGCCCCAGTTCTTCAATGGTCGTATTGATGCGCTTCCAGTAGCGGTTGAGCTCCGCCAGCTGAGCCCTGCCTTTCGCGGTCAGCTTGTAATACTTGCGCGGCGGCCCGGCGTCGGACTCGCGCCAGTCGTAGTCGAGTAGTTCCTCACGGCGCAGCTTGCTGAGCAGCGGGTAGAGCGTGCCCTCCTGAGTCGCGAACTGGGTCGCGCTGAGCCGCTCGAGCATTTCAGCGACGTAGACTTTGTCCGCCGAAATGATCCTGAGCAGCAGGAACTCCAGCAGACCCTTGCGAATGGAACTGAATTTTTCGTCTATGGCCATCCGGGTCCACGGCTCGCGACTGGCTAAGTTTCTAATGAAGGTACCTTGTGTATCCAAGGTACCAGCCTGAAACAAGGAATGCAACCGCGGATGCGCACTTCGTGCGGCCTCGCCTGATCCTACAGAGCACGCTCGCGCCGCACGGACAGCCGCCAGCCGGCTGTTTTTGATACAGGTTGCGAAGTGGAACAGGAGTGACCCATGGCCAGGTACGGCAGGAAGGCATCGACGAAAGTCAGCAAGGCAATGAAGGAGCGCAAGCGCGGGACGCTGCGCAGCGGCGGATCCGGCAAGAAAGTGACGAGCAGGAAGCAGGCGATCGCGATCGGGCTGTCACAGGCGCGCCGCGCGGGCGGCAAAGTACCGAGCCGGCGTACCCGCTCGCGCAAGAAGCCGGCCAGGCGCGGCAAATCAGGCAGCAAGCGCTGATCGTACGCGATGCGCCAAAGGAAACGCCGGGC
>JALYJS010000181.1 GCA_030799345.1 Pseudomonadota bacterium
CAAGGCGGCCATCCAGCTGGACCGCATCGACGCCGAGCTCGGCGAGCTTCGCACGAACATCATCACGGGATACCGCCGCATGGACGGTCGTGAAGGAGTCGGCCTGGCTGCTGGCGACAATCGCCTCGGCCGTTCCGATCACACTGGCAGCGGCGGGCATCTGCATGCCGAGCGTGAGGAAACTCACGCTGACGAGCGCGACGCAGGCTCGTTGAAGTTTTTCCAAACGCATCGAACACCTCCGGTCAAAGCACTGCATCCCCGGATGCAAAATAGCATGCGGGGATTGCGTCAGGGCGCTATTGCCGGCGTTTCAGTGAAATCGGACACACTCGTAGGCAGCGTCCTACCGGCGTTGCCGGACAATTGGCAGCGATTGACGTGCGCTTCCGACTAGAAACGATAGGACAGATCAATCCGTGCGTTCGAACCCAGATTCTGTTCAAGCACGTCGACTCCGCCCTGCTCGATCACCGTATTCTCATCCAGCAGGTTCTGGAGCCGGAGCTTGAGGCTTATCTTCTCGGACGGATAGAACGTATAGACGAGGTCCAGCGAATTGAAGGCCTGCTCCACGGCATCGTCCGCGCCGCCACGTCCCGCAAAGTAGATGCGGTCGCTGTACATGTTGTACGCGAGCGAAGCGCTGTGGCGGGCATCGGGGGAGTCAAAACCAAGCTGGAAATTCACCACCAGGTCCGAGTGCTGCGTCATCTCGCGCTTGTTGTTCGTCAGGTTCGGGGCCGCATCACCGATCGTGATCTCGGAATCGCTGACGGTCACGTTGCCCGCCACGAAGAACGATTCAGTCCAGCCGCCGTTGCTCAGGAAGCCAAGTCCCTTCAGCCCCTCGAACTCGATGCCGTAGACCTCTGCGGACTCCGCATTGATGAAGGTCAGCCCGATGTTGTCGTCCGAACCCGGCGCTTCCACCGTCTCGATCGGCGCGGTGATGTCCTTGTAGAACAGCGATACCGTCAGGTTGTCGCCGCCCGCGAAGAACCACTCCGCGCGCAGGTCGTAGTTCGACAGGTCGGCATTGGCGAGTTGCGGGTTACCCTGCACGCGCGCGTCGGTCAGCGGATCGATGTAGGTCGCGTCCGAGATCTCGCGCAGGTCTGCGCGCGCGACGGTCTCGCTCCAGCCGAAACGAAGCTGGAAATCCTCTGCCCAGAAGCCGGGCTTCATCCAGGTGAGCGCCAGCGCCGGATAGTATTCGTCGTCGTTGACCGCGAAGCTGGCGAGATCCTCGTCGGGGATGGTGACGATGGGCGAATCCAGGTCGAACGCCAGCGGGTTGATCGGCACCGCCAGACGCGAGTAGTCCTCCCAGCGCAGGCCCGCGGTCACACGGAACTGCTGGTTGAAGTTGACGTCGACATTGCCCCACACCGCGTCGACGGTCTCGCCCGCGAGGTAACTCTCGGTGCCGATGCCGCCGACCGAGAGTCCGAACTGATTGACCGGATCGAGGATGTTCTCGTCGGTAAATACCACGCCCGGTGTGCCGACCAGGATCGGCAGTGCGGCCCCCGCCTGGGTGCCGAAGTTCAGCTGCGTCTGGAGATATCCACGCCCCTTCTCATAATAGTCGTAGCCGCCGCTGACCTCGATTGCGTTCGAACCGGCCTGGTACGGCATCTTGAGCTGCCAGCCATAACTGGTTGCCGTGTCCTCCAGTTCGGTGAATCGGTATTCTGCCGCCGAAAGGGATGACCGCAGCGAGGTACTGATCAGCTCGTCGGTATCGGGGACGATGAGGTCGCGGGCCGAGAACGTGATTTCGCTGGGGATGTCGGTCGTGGCCTCGGCGTCCGAGTAATACCAGTCGACCATCAGGCCCTTGGCGAAGCCAAGCCGTGCCGAGTCGAACAGGTCGAGCGTCGCCTCGCCGAGCGTGTGCGAGCCACGCAGCTGCAGGAGCTGCAACTCGCGCTCTTCGTAGCGGATGCGGTAGTTGCGCAGGCGGTCGCCGTTGTCACGTCGGAAATTGGAGTTGTGGCCGAGCGTCAGCGAGGCCTCGTCCTCGGTGTTGCGCAGGAATATGCCGGTCGCCTCGATCCGGTGCTCGTCGGCGTACTCGATGCCCGCACCGACGGACCCCGTCAGCACCACCTGGTTCGTGGTGCGCAGCTGCTCGTCGAAATCCAGTTCCGGCTCGGAGACCGATCGCACGGTGCGCTCCCGGTTCCGCCAGCTGTCGGAGTAATCGGCGAGCCCCAGCAGGCCGATGCGCCACTCCTCTGCAGCACCGAGATACCAGCTGTTGCCCGCAGACATCTCGATCGACATGTCCGGGTCTATGGACGTTTCGCTGAAATCCACGTCGCGATTGAGGCTCGTCGCCAACTCGCGGTTGATCTGCTGGGCTTCCTCGAACGTGTGTGCCTGCCCGTCCTGCAGCAGGGTGTTGAAGATGTTCGTCTGGCTGAGATTGCCGCGATAGGTCTGGATCGCGTCCCTGATCGCCCGCGGCATTGCGCGCGTCCCATCGTCCGTGCCGATGTTGTCGTCGCTGCCACCCGGGTAGGTCAGTCCGTCATCCGAGCTTTCCGAGTTGGTTCCGATACCGACCGAAACATTGAACAGGAAATCCTCAGGCAGCGCGCGGGTGCGGATATCGACGTTGCCGCCGCCAAAGGCAGCCGGCTGGTCCGCGCTGAAAGCCTTCTGGATCGAGATGGACTCGACAATTTCCGCCGGGAACAGGTCCATGGGGATGACATTGCGCGTCAGGTCCGGTGACGGCACGAAAGCACCGTTCACCGTGGTGCTCGAGTATCTCTCGCCCAGCCCGCGGATATAGATGAACTGGTCGTTGACCAGCGTGACACCCGGCAGGCGCCGCAGCGCCATCGATACCGTGCTGTCTCCCACCCGGGTGATCTGCTCGATGCTGACCAGGTCCTGCACGACCGCCGCGTCGATGCGCTCCTGCAGGATATCGTCGGCCGCTGACCGTTGCCGGCCGACGACCTCGATGTCCTCGAGCACCGTGGGCTCGACCTGGCCCTCGGGCGCCGTCTCCTGCCCGAAGGCAGGCACGGCAGCCAGGGTTGAGAGGCCGAGCAGCGCACACCGCACCGCGGCCCGCAGCGGGATACTGTTCATCGCTAAATCTCCCCAGTCAGCTCAGGGTGCGAACCAGAGCGGAACGTCGGTGTTGGAGGGACTCAGGCCGAACGCCCAGGGTGCCGTCCAGTCGTCGCCCTCCTGCACCGCGCCGAGGCCCGAGGCGTCGGCGATGAGCGTCGTGCCCACCTCGTCCACGATCGCGGGCGCGGTGAAGAAGGTGCCCGGCACCAGCACCTGCGTGTTCGCGTTGGCCGGATCGATGATGGTGAAGTTGCCAGTGTTGAACGAGTAATCGGCCGCGTTGGTGCTCGGATTCGCGCCGAGGAACCACTCGGTCAGCGCGTCGCCATTTGCCAGCGTGCCCTTTACCGCCTCCTGGCAGGCGAGCACGTTGCCGGTCTGGGTGAATGCGTCGTTGGCCGCGGCGAAAGCGAGCGAAACGTCACTTTCGACTTCGAGGCACTCGTTCGCCGCGAGGGCGTTCACGGACGTGCCATACCCCGCGTAAACGATGCTGTTCTCCATCGCGAGCTGCCCGCCCTGGCGGACCAGCACGCCCTCCGAGTCGCCATGCGTGTTGACGTCCGAGTTCGAGGTGATGCAGGTCATGTTGCGAATCGTCACCTGCGTGAGCGGCGCCGTGTCGAGCGGCACGCCGATGTCGCTGCGCGCGGAGCCGATGTTGTCGTGCTCGACGCAGCGGTTGCCGTCACTCGGGAAGTGGATGGCAAGTGCGTTCTCGATCGTGCCGATGTAGCCGTCGGCAAAGTCGAAGGAATCGTCGCGCACGTACAGCGCTATCAGGTTCGTGGCATTGACCGCGCCGCCGAAGAACTCGAAGCCGTCGTCGTAGGTGCTGTAGACCTGGACGTTGTTGACTACGGTTCCCGAGCCAACCGCGTTGAACGTGATGC
>JALYJS010000207.1 GCA_030799345.1 Pseudomonadota bacterium
ATGTCGATTTCGGAGAATGTCGGCGCCCTCTCCAACTACTTCGCGCGGCTGCTGTCGGGGCGCATGTACTCGCATCTGCGCGAGGGCGGCAAGCGGGTGCTGCGCTCGATGCCCTCGGCATGGGAACTGGCGCGCCGTTCCGAAGTGCATGCCAAGGGCATGGTGCTGCCCGGCACGCTGTTCGAGGAGATGGGCTTCAATTACATCGGACCGGTCGACGGTCATGACGTCGATGCGCTGGTCACGACGCTCGGCAACATGCGTACGCTCCCCGGGCCGCAATTCCTGCACGTCGTCACGCAGAAAGGCAAAGGCTACGCACCCGCCGAAGCCGATCCGATCAAATGGCATGGTCCGGGACCCTACGATCCGGCGAGCGGCACGCTCTTCAAGGAAAACGCCGCCGGGCCGTCGTATTCGCAGGTGTTCGGCGCATGGCTCTGCGACATCGCGGAACAGGACGCGCGCATCGTCGGCATCACCCCGGCCATGCGCGAAGGCTCCGGGCTCGTCGAGTTCGAGCAGCGGTTCCCCAGTCGCTACTTCGATGTCGCAATCGCCGAACAGCATGCGGTCACACTGGCGGCCGGCCTCGCCTGCGACGGACTGAAACCCGTCGTCGCCATCTACTCCACGTTCCTGCAGCGCGCCTACGACCAGCTGATCCATGACGTCGCGCTGCAGCGCCTGCCGGTGGTATTCGCCATCGATCGCGCGGGCCTGGTCGGGGGCGATGGCGCGACGCACCAGGGCGTGCTCGACCTGACCTATCTGCGCTGCGTGCCGAATCTGGTCGTCATGGCGCCGGCCGACGAGAATGAATGCCGCCAGATGCTCTACACGGCGGTCAGCCTCGATCAACCCGCAGCCGTGCGCTACCCGCGCGGACGTGGACCCGGCACCGTGGTGCAGCAGACCATGCAGGCCTTGCCGGTCGGGCGGGCCGAAATTCGGCGCCGCGGCGGCAGCGGACTGGCGCTGCTCGCCTTCGGCACGATGGTGACGCCGTCGGCCGCGATCGCCGAATCGCTCGACGCCACGCTCGTGAACATGCGCTTCGTGAAGCCGCTCGACGAAGCGCTGGTCGCGACCGTCGCCGCGGAGCATCGCGCGATCGTCACGCTGGAGGAGAATGTCGTCGCGGGCGGCGCCGGCTCGGCGGTGCTGGAGCATCTGCAGCGGATCGGTGCTTCCATTCCCGTCCTGCAGATCGGCGTGCCCGATGCATTCGTCGAGCACGGCTCGCGCGAGGACAACCTGACCGCGGCCGGCCTCGATCTTCCCTCCATCAGGGCTGCCATCGATCGTTTCTGGCGCGGCCAGTCGCTGCCGCGCGCACTGCCGGCCGGCTAATCAGTACCGGCATGGTATGATTTCGCGATGAATGCGACACCCTCCGGCTGCGCGGTCACGCCGATTATCGATGACGTGCAAGGGCGCCAGGACACGCGCCGAATCCCGATCGACCGCGTCGGGATCAAGGACATCTACCACCCGGTCCGGGTGAAGGTGCGTTCGGGCGGAGAACAGCACACGATCGCGAACTTCAATATGTACGTGCACCTGCCGCACAACTTCAAGGGCACGCACATGTCGCGGTTCGTGGAGATCCTGAACGAGCACGAACAGGAAATTTCGGTGGAATCGTTCAATGCGATGCTCGAGCAGATGGCGCTGCGCCTCGACTCGGAAGCCGGACATCTCGAGATGAGTTTCCCCTACTTCATCATGAAGAAAGCACCCGTCAGCGGCGTGCAGAGCCTGCTCGACTACCGCGCGACGCTCGCGGGTGAGTTGAAGAACGGCAGGGTCGAAACCTGGCTGAAGGTCATCGTGCCGGTCACCAGTCTCTGCCCGTGCTCCAAGAAAATCTCCGATTACGGCGCTCACAACCAGCGCTCCCACATCACGCTTCGCGTGCGTATCGCCGAGCACGTGTGGCTCGAGGATCTGATCGACATCGCGGAGCAGGAAGCCAGCTGCGAGCTCTACGGCATCCTGAAGCGGCCTGACGAGAAGTTCGTGACCGAGCGCGCCTACGACAACCCGAAGTTCGTCGAGGACATGGTCCGGGACATCGCGCTCAGGCTGAACGCCGACGAGCGCATCCGCGCCTACAGCGTGGAATCAGAGAACTTCGAGTCCATTCACAACCACTCGGCCTACGCGCGGGTAGAGCTCGACAAGGACGCGAAAAGCGCGTGACGCGAGCGGGCCGGCCGCCGGCCGGGTCCCGAGCGAGCGAATTCTCCGATTCTTCTCCAGTGAGCGAGCGAGGATGGATGCCCGGCCGGAGGCCGGCTAGCTCGCGACTCGAGATTCGCCGTTCTGGAGGCGCGAGATCAGCGCCCGGAGGAACACCTT
>JALYJS010000259.1 GCA_030799345.1 Pseudomonadota bacterium
GTCCCTCGCCTGACGGTATTTCCGTCGACGCACTACGTGACACCGCGCTCGCGACTGCTCGCCGCCGTGGATGAGATCAAGGTGGAATTGCGGGGACGGTTGGCGGAATTGCGCGCCGCAAACAAGCTTGTCGAAGCCCAGCGGCTCGAGCAGCGGACCCTGTTCGATCTCGAAATGATCGCCGAGCTCGGTTATTGCGCCGGCATCGAGAACTACTCGCGCTATCTGTCGGGCCGCGAGCCGGGTGAGCCGCCAACCTGCCTGTTCGACTACTTGCCGCGAAATTCATTGCTGGTGGTCGACGAGAGCCATGTGACGATTCCGCAGCTCCAGGGCATGTACCGCGGCGACCGCTCGCGCAAGGAAACGCTGGTCGAGTACGGCTTTCGGTTGCCGTCCGCACTCGACAACCGCCCGCTGCGTTTCGACGAGTTCGAACAGGTGCAGCCGCAGACAATCTATGTCTCGGCGACCCCTGCGGCACGCGAACTGGCGAAGTCCGGGCAGGTGGTTGAACAGGTGGTGCGCCCGACGGGCCTGGTGGATCCGACCATCGAAGTCCGCCCGGTCGCGACCCAGGTCGACGACCTGCTGTCGGAAATCCGGATCCGCGTCGCGCGCGAGGAGCGGGTGTTGGTGACGACGCTGACCAAGCGCATGGCCGAAGACCTGACGGGATATCTGGACGAGCACGGGGTTAAGGTCCGCTACCTGCATTCGGACATCGAGACCGTGGAACGGGTGGAGATCATCCGTGACCTGCGGCTTGCGAAATTCGACGTGCTGGTCGGCATCAACCTGCTGCGCGAAGGACTCGACCTGCCGGAAGTCTCGCTGGTTGCGATCCTGGACGCGGACAAGGAAGGATTCCTGCGCTCGGAAGGATCGTTGATCCAGACTGTCGGCCGCGCGGCGCGCAATGAACGCGGGACGGCAATCCTGTATGCCGACCGGATGACCGGGTCGATGCAGCGCGCGATTGCCGAAATGGACCGGCGCCGCGATAAACAGCTCGAATACAACGCCCTGCATGGCATCGTGCCGAGATCGATCCGCAAGGCGGTCATGGACATCATGGAAGGCGCGCGCACGGTGCCTGCGTCGGAATGGGTCAAGAGCAAGTTCGTGCGCATGACGCCGGACCAGGCCCTGCGCCAGATCGCGAAGCTCGAGCAGGAAATGTACCGGCTCGCACGCAACCTGGAGTTCGAGAAAGCGGCGAGGCTGCGCGATGAAATCTCGGCACTCCGTCATTCCGCCCTCGGCGCCGACGCCGATCGGCTGGCAGGCTAGCCGCAGGAAAAGTCGAGCAACAAGGTCGGCCAACTCATTGCTTTTGTTTGTTTTTCTGGTAGGATACTGTATGAAATGACAGCCTGCTGGAGAGCGCCATGGACGCGCCGATTTCGGATGTCTCCACCCCGGATCTGATCGACCGGATCACTGAGCTGGCCGGGCATCTAAATGCCGCCAACGCCCGCTTCCTGGCGCTGATCGCCGAGTTCGACCGGCGCCGCGGCTGGGCGGAATGGGGCGTGAAGTCCTGTGCGCACTGGCTCAACTGGAAGTGCGGGATCGCGCTCGGTGCCGCGCGGGAGAAGTTGCGCACGGCCCATGCTTTGGCCGGTCTGCCGCGGATTGCCGAGGCGATGGCAGAGGGGAGGCTCAGCTTCTCGAAGGTCCGGGCGATGACCCGGGTGGCGGATGAGTCGAATGAGGATTACTTCCTGAATGTGGCGCTCAACGGCACCGCCACTCACGTCGAGAAGCTGGTCCGGTCGTATCGCCGGGCGCAGGAGAGTCTCGAGCTTTCGCGCGCGGCACAGCAGCAGCGCAATCAAACGCTCTGGTGGTTCCATGAATCGGATGGGTCGCTCTCGATCAAGGGGCGGCTGCCGGCCGAAGTCGGCGCGCTCTTCATCAAGGCCATTCAGGCCGCAGAGGATGCAATCCCGGCACAAAAAGACGTTCCCGCGGAAACGTTTTCTGACGCCTGTCTAACGGCCGGCGCGCGGCGGGTCGAGGCGCTCGGCCGGATGGCCGAGAGCTTCCTGGCCAATGGATCTGCCGAACTTGCAGGTAGCGATCGCCAGCAGATCGTGGTTCACGTGGGTGCCGAGACCCTGAAGCACGACCATGCCGGACGGTGCGAGCTGGAAGCAGGGCCGAGCCTCGCCGCGGAGACCGCCCGGCGCCTCGCCTGCGACGCCAGCGTGATTAGAATCTTGGAGAACGAGCGCGGCGAGCCACTCAATGTTGGCCGCAAGACCCGGACCATCCCGCCGGCGATCCGCAGGGCGCTGAACTCACGCGACCGGGGCTGCCGCTTCCCCGGCTGCACATTTACCCGCTACGTCGACGGGCACCACGTCAAGCACTGGGCGAAGGGCGGGGAGACGAAACTGTCGAACCTCGTGACACTCTGCCGCTTCCACCATCGCCAGGTGCATGAGGGGAGAGTCGTGGTCTCCTGCCTCGACGATGGTGCATTCCGGTTCACGCGGCCGGATGGCAAGACATTCGAGAATTCCCTGCCGCCTGCAACAACTTGGGACAAGCTGGTGGCAGATCAGCAGATTCAGATCACGCCACAGACCGCGATCACCGGATGGACGAGAGAGGAACTTGATGTCGAGCTGGCAGTCGACTGGCTGCTGCGCCGCGGCGAGCGCGTGAACAACGTTACCGCGGAAACGTCAATCTAGAGCCCCCCGATCTATCGCGAGCACTGTTCGCAGCAGTACGTTTACGCCATTCGCCATGTCCTCGGGCGACGTGAATTCTTTCGGCGCATGGCTGATGCCGCCAACGCTCGGCACGAAAATCATGCCGGTCGGCGCGATATGGGTCATGTCCTGGGCGTCATGTCCTGCCCCGCTTGGCATCGATTTGTGCGTGAGTCCCAGCGATTCCGCCGATGCGGCGATGATGCGTCGCATGTGCTCATCGGTCGGCGCGGGCGCCAGTGCGACATCGACTTCGCTGAAGCTGACCGGAGTCTGACGCGCCATTGCGATTTTATTCGCCTCGGTTTCGATCGCGTCGAAAACGAGTTGCATCCGGTCGGCTGCGAGGTCGCGGATCTCCAGGCTCATGACGACCTTGCCCGGGATGACATTGGGTGCGCCAGGCTCGGCCCGTATCTTGCCGATCGTCGCGACCTGACGTCCCGCCATGCTGGTCGCCACCCGATTGACAGCCAGGGTCAGCTCGGCCGCGCTGACCATGGCATCGCGACGCTTGTTCATCGGCGTCGTGCCCGCATGATTGGCGACGCCCGCAACGGTGATGTCCCACCATCGAATGCCGACGATTCCTTCGACGACGCCGATGTCGAGATCTTCTTCGTCCAGAATCGCTCCCTGCTCGATGTGCAGCTCAATGAAGGCTTTCAGATCTCCAGCTTTGCGCTGAGAAGACTCCAGCCGATCCGGGTCTCCGCCGACGGCGCGTATGCCATCGCGAACCGTCATGCCGCTATGGCTCACGACATCGAGCGAACCCGGGCTCATTCGCCCGGTCATCGCCAGACTGCCGATCAGGCCGCCTTCTTCCTCCGTGAAACTGACGATTTCCAGCGGATGCCGCGTGGCCAGGCGATGCTCGTTCAGAAGCTGTGCGACTTCAATCGCGCCGATGACTCCGACGTCACCGTCGTAGTTGCCGCCGCCGGGCACCGAATCGATGTGCGAGCCCGACATGATCACGGGAAGCGACGGGTCGGTTCCGGCGCGCCGACCGATGATGTTGCCGGCGGTGTCAACCCGCACCTCGAGCCCGGCATCCCGCATCAGCGACTTGATGTATTCGCGTCCGGCGATGTCCGCTGCGCTGAAGGCCAAGCGGCTGACGCCGCCTTCGGGATTCGCGCCAAAGGCCGACAGGGCCGTGATGCGTGCCTCCATCCGTTCGGCATTCGCCGCCGGGGGCGGCGATTCGGCAAGGGCCGCAGCTGATATCGTGAGGCACAGTGCGAGAAAGGCGGGTGGCGCCTTCGGG
>JALYJS010000287.1 GCA_030799345.1 Pseudomonadota bacterium
GGGCCGGAATGGAACGGCTTGAGCGCGGCAACCGCCATCGCCGGGCCGAGATCGCTGCCGCCGATGCCGATGTTGACGACGTCGGTGAAGCGCCGGCCGGTGCTGCCGGTCCGCTTGCCGTCATGGACGTCGCGTACGAACGCTGCGCACTGGGCGCGCACGGCGAGGACTTCCTGGTGCAGCGGCACGAGGCCCGGCGGCAGGCTGTCGCCTGCCGGCGCACGCAGCAGCGTATGGAGCGCCGCGCGGTTCTCAGATTCGTTGACCGCGGCGCCCGCGAACAGCGCCTCGATGCGCCCGCGCAACCCGACGGCAACCGCGCGCTCGATCAGCGCCTGCAACGCATCGGCGTCTATGCGTTGGCGGCTGAAGTCGAGCAGCAGGCCCTCCTGTTCACGCGAAAAGCGGATGAAACGCTCGGAATCTGACGAGAACAGTTCCCGAACGGTGGTCCCGGCCAGGCGCTCGGCATGCGGCCTGAGCCCGGCGGAGATCACGTCGCGATCACCGTCAACCCTTCACGCGAGGCCGCTTCCGACAAACGCAGGTCACAGCAAACGAACTCCACGGACCGCGCCCGACCGTCGGCGGTTGCCAGCGCAGCAGCAAGCTGAAGGCTGTCGGCCGCTCGCAAAGCGTGGATGCGTAAAAGCCGCTGCGCAGAGTCGCGCAGCGCGTCCGACGGCGGCACTTCCATCCAGCCCATCGACAGCTCTCTGAGCCGGTCAAGGCAATGCTGGACCTGCTCGCCCGTCAGTGCGCCGGCTCTCTCCCTTCTCGTAATTGCAGAAACGGCCTCGACGATCGTAGCCCACCACACGCACATTGGCGATTTGTCGTCGGCGCCAATACCGGCATTCACCGCTGAGTCGCTGAGGATCAGGGGCACGATGGCCGAGGCGTCCCAGAATTTCATCGGCCTTGACGGCGTTCCTCGAGCAGTGCCTCGAGGACTCCTGCGTTCTTGACCACGGGGCGCCGTTTGAGAAAGTCCTGCATGTCGAGCGGCGGGCCCTTGGGAAGCCGGAGAATGCCTTGGGCAACCAGGCGCGCGACACGCTCGTCTTCGCTTTCCTGGTTCGATATGGGGGTCAGTTGGGCCACTGGCTGATTGCGGTCGGTCACCACGACAGTCTGCCCGGACCGGACCTTCTTCAGGTACGCGCTTAACTGGTCCTTGAGCTGCGAAACACTGACTCTTTCCATCTGGCTATTGTAGCCAGATCGATTTGGCCAGTCTAGCCAGATCAGCCGAGGTTCAGGACGGGCGGATCCGCAGGCCCGCCGTCCTTGTAATAGTCGAGATACCAGGCGACGAATCGCTTGACGCCCTCTTCGACCGGTGTCGCCGGCCGATAGCCGACGTCGCGCACCAGTTCCTCCGCGTCGGCCCAGGTATCCGGCACGTCGCCGGCCTGCAGCGGCAGCAGGTTCTTCTCCGCCGTGCGGCCGAGACAGTGTTCGAGCACTTCAATGTAGTGCATCAGTTCGACCGGCCGGTTGTTGCCGATGTTGTAGAGCCGGAACGGCGCGGCCGCCGTCGCCGGGTCGGGCGCGTTCCCGTCCCAGTCCGGATTCGGGCTCGCCACGTGATCGAGTGCAGCAACGACGCCGCCCGAAATGTCATCGACGTAAGTGAAGTCGCGCCGGTGCCTGCCGTAGTTGAATACGTCGATTGGCTTGCCGGCGAGGATGTTGCGTGCAAACAGGAACAGCGCCATGTCGGGCCGGCCCCAGGGCCCGTAGACAGTAAAAAAGCGCAGTCCCGTGACCGGCAACCCATAGAGCGAGGCGTAGCAATGCGCCATCAGCTCGTTGGCCTTCTTGGTCGCGGCGTAGAACGACAGCGGATGATCGACGTTCTGGTGCACGGAGAACGGCATCTTCGTGTTGGCGCCGTACACCGAGCTCGTCGACGCGAACACGAGGTGCTGCACCGCGTTGTGCCGGCAGCCTTCCAGCACGTGCAGGGTGCCGGTCAGGTTGCTCTCGGCATAGGCATGCGGGTTGTCGATCGAATATCGCACGCCCGCCTGTGCGGCCAGGTGCACGACGCGCTCGAACCCGCCGCGGGCGAACAGTGCGTCCATGCCGGCGCGATCGGCCAGATCGAGCCGCTCGAAGCTGAACCGCTCACAGGCGCGCAGCCGGTCGAGCCGTGCGTGTTTGAGCGCCGGATCGTAATACGGGTTGAGATTGTCGAGGCCGACGACTTCGTCACCGCGCGCGAGCAGGCGCGCCGCGACGTGATAGCCGATGAATCCCGCGGCGCCGGTGACGAGTACGCGCATCAGAGTCGCCCGTCCGTTTCCTGACGCCGGAACACATGCTTGATGTCGTAGAGCACGTGCTTGCGCCGGGCGAGCCGCCGCAGCTCGGCCGGCTTCATTGCCTGGAACTCGCGGTGCGCGACCGCGATCACGATGGCGTCGTAGCTGCCGCGCTGCGGTTTCGAGACGAGCCGGATGCCGTATTCGTGCCGGGCTTCCTTCGAGCTGACCCAGGGATCCCAGACGTCCACCGTCGCGCCGTACTTCTGCAGCTCGGCGACCACGTCGGCGACCTTGGAATTGCGCAAGTCCGGGCAGTTCTCCTTGAATGCCAGGCCCAGGATCAGGACGCGCGAGGCCTTCACATGGATGCGTTTTGCGGTCATGAGCCGCACGATCTCGCCCGCCACGTAGAGCGCCATGTTGTCGTTGATGCGCCGGCCCGCGAGAATCATCTCGGGGTGATAGCCGATCTGCTGCGCCTTGTGCGTCAGGTAATACGGGTCGATGCCGATGCAATGCCCGCCGACCAGTCCCGGCCGGAATGGCAGGAAATTCCACTTGCTGCCCGCGGCCTCCAGCACCTCCTGCGTGTCGATGCCGAGGCGATTGAAGATCATTGCGAGTTCGTTGATGAGCGCGATGTTGACGTCGCGCTGGGTGTTCTCGATCACCTTGGCGGCTTCCGCCACGCGAATGCTGGACGTCGCATGGGTACCCGCGGTGATGATCGATGCATACAGCTTGTCCACGAACCGGGCGACGGCCGGCGTCGATCCCGCGGTGACCTTGCGGATCGTCGGCAGCCGGTGCTGCCGGTCGCCCGGATTGATGCGTTCGGGGCTGTAACCCGCGAAAAAGTCGCGGTTGAACTTGAGCCCCGAAACGCTCTCGAGGATCGGCACGCAGACTTCCTCGGTGCAGCCCGGATAGACGGTCGATTCGTAGATCACGACGTCGCCCCGCTTAAGCACCTTGCCGACCGAGTTGCTGGCGCGCTCGAGCGGTGTCAGGTCCGGCCGCTTGTGCTCGTCGATCGGCGTCGGCACCGTCACGATGAAAACCTGGCAGCGCTTGAGTTCCCGCAGGTCGGCGGTGAACTTCAGTCGCTTCGCGGCGCGCAGTTCCCGCGGCTCGGTCTCGCGCGTGTGATCGCGTCCGCGCTTCAGTTCGGCGATGCGGTCCTCGCGCACGTCGAATCCGGTCGTCGGGTACTGCTTCCCGAACTCGACCGCGAGCGGCAGGCCGACGTAGCCGAGCCCGATGATGCCGATCCGGCAGTTGCGTAGTTCAGGAATCGCCTGTTTGCGCTTCATTAACGACCCTCAGAGCAGATACAGGACGCCGAACACGGCGCCGCCGGTCATCATCACGAAATACGGCAGCGCCATCCACATCATCCTGAAATACGACAGGCGGATCAGGGGCGCGAGCGCGGACGTCAGCAGGAACAGGAATGCAGCCTGGCCATTCGGGGTCGCGATGCTCGGGATGTTGGTCCCGGTGTTGATGGCGACCGCCAGCACCTCGAATTCCGCGCGAGATACCGCACCCGACAGCAACGCGTCACGGGCTTCACCAATATATATCGTCGCGACGAACACATTGTCGCTGATCGTCGACAGGAGCCCGGCAGCGCCGAACAGCGCGATCGGCTGATCGCTGGTGGGCAGGTTCAGTACCCAGGCCAGGAACGGAGCGAACAGGTGCTGCTGGTGGATCATGCCGACCACCGCGAAGAATACGACGAGCAGCGCCGTAAACGGCAGTGCGGCCTCGAACGCCTTGCCGATCCGCGCCTCCTCGATCACGCCGGTGAATGCCGTCGCGAGCACGATGATCATGAGCCCGATGACGCCGATTTCCGCGACGTGCAGCGCCAGCGAAGCCACCAGCAGGAGGGCCACCAGCGCCTGGACGATGATTACCTGGCGATGCTTTGGCGTCATCTGCGCGGATTCGTCGCGCTCGAAATCGGCCAGCACCTGGCGCACGGAATCGGGCATCGCCGTGCCGTATCCGAACCACCCGAACCGCTCGACGACCAGGCAGGTCGACAGACCCGCGATGGCGGTGGGCACCGTAACCGGGGCCATCGCTGTCGCAAACTGCAGGAAATTCCAGCCCGCCTCCTGCCCGATCAGCAGGTTCTGGGGCTCGCCGACCAGCGTGCAGACGCCGCCGATGGTCGTGCCGACCGCGCCGTGCATCATCAGGCCACACAGGTGCTGGCGAAACTGCTGCAGGTCCGCATCGTGATGCCCGGCCGCGGTCGCGGCGCGGTGATAAACCTCGTAAAACCCGCCCGCCACCGTGATCATCACCGCGAGTACGGTCAGCGCGTCCAGGAAAGCTGACAGCAGCGCACCAATGGCGCAGAACAGGAAAGCGATCAGGATGCGCGAATGGACGCGGAGCAGCATCTTCGTGAATGTGTAGACCAGCATCTCGCGCAGGAAGAAGATGCCGGCCACCATGAACATCAGCAGCAGGATCACCGGCAATCCGGTCACGATCTCCTGCTGGATGCCGGCCGGGGTGACGAGGCCGAGCAGCGTGGCTTCGATCGCGATCAACCCGCCGGGCTGCAGGGGATAGCAGCGCAGCGCCATCATCAGCGTCGCGATGAACTCGAACAGCACGACCCAGGACGTGACGACGGGACCGGCGATCGCGAGCAGCAGCGGATTGGCCGCCAGGCAGCAGACGATCAGCCACTTGTACCAGTCAGGCGCCTGGCCCAGGAAATTGCGCCAGAAAGCCTCGCCGAGCGTGGTCGCCATCAATTCTCCCCGGCCGCACGCTCCGCGTCGCGGAACAGGGCCCGGGCATTCGAGGCGCGCTCGATCGCCTGCAGCGCGAGTTCATGCGCCGCCAGCTCCCCCGCATTCGCGCGAATCACCGGAATATGCACCGTGCCGCGCCGCGCAATCTGCGCGGCGCAGGTCGCCGCGATGTCGGCGGCCACCGGCTCGGCATGGAGACTGAGTGCGGCCTGGCCGCCGCTCATGGCCAGATAGACGTCGACCAGGAGGCGTGCATCCCGCAGCGCGCCGTGCAATTCGCGACCGGAATTATCCACGCTGTAACGCTTGCACAAGGCATCGAGGCTGTTGCGCTGCCCGGGATGCAGCTTCCGTGACAGGGCCAGCGTGTCGAGCACCCGGCAAGCTGCCGAAATGGACCGGTCGAGACCGGCCAGCTTCAGTTCCAGGTCCAGGAAGCCGACGTCGAACGGCGCGTTGTGGATGATCAGCTCGGCGCCGTCGATGAACTCGAGGAACTCCGCTGCGATATCCGCGAAGCGCGGCTGCGCGGCGAGGAATTCGTTCGTGATGCCGTGCACGGCGAGCGCTCCCGGATCCACGTCCCGCTCCGGCCGCACATAGCGTTGCCAGGTGCGGCCACTGGGACGCCGATGCACGAGTTCGACGCAGCCGACCTCGATGATCCGGTGTCCTTCGGACAGTTCGAGGCCGGTGGTTTCGGTATCAAGGACGACTTGACGCACGGTGCCGAAGGATATCAGTTAGCGCATTTCGTCGATGCCGCGATTCGCAAGCGCATCCGCGCGTTCGTTCTCCGGGTGGCCGTCATGGCCCCGAACCCAGTGCCATTCGATGTCGTGCTTTGCCGCGAGCGCATCGAGCTCCTGCCACAGGTCCTTGTTCTTGACCGGCTTGCGGTCGGCGGTGCGCCAGTCGCGTCGTTTCCATTCGGGCAACCAGGTCGTGATGCCGAGCCGGACGTACTGCGAATCCGTGTACAGCGCGATGCTGCACCGGCGCTTGAGCGCCTCGAGCGCCCGGATCGCCGCGGTCAGCTCCATGCGGTTGTTGGTGGTCGCGGGCTCGCCGCCAAACAGCTCGCGCTCGTGATCGCCGATGCGCAGCAGCGCGCCCCACCCTCCCACGCCCGGATTGCCGCGGCACGCGCCGTCAGTGTAGATCTCGACCTGGCTCAAGATGCGCGCCGCGCGGCGGGCTCTGCCAGACCCCCGATGACCGCCGTGCGCAGCCGGTTGCGCAGCCTGACCGGCGTCATCGAATAGACGCGCTTGCGCGCCCGCAGCAGATAAGCGCCCGACAGCCGCGGCCAGGCGCGCCGGCCGACGCGCTCGAAGAAGCCTGCGGCGCGGCCATGCTGCAGGCCGGCAAGCGGCGGAATATACAGGAATCGCTCGGTCGCGCCGACCTCGAATCCAGTCAGCTTCAGCCAGTCGGCCAGGCGCTGCGCCGATATCGTGCGGTCGATTCCCGGCGGAAAACCGCCGCGCGTGAATGCGTTCCTGAGCGACCAGCCGCCGAATGGTTCGAACCCGAGCACCAGCAGTTCCCCTTCGCCGGTCAGCACCCGCGCGACCTCGCGCAGGACCTCGTGCGGATCGCGCGCGAACTCGAGCGTGTGAGGCAACAGGATCACGTCCACGCTGTCTGACTGCAGTGCGAGCGCGGATGGCTCGGCAATCAGTGCTGCGCCTGCCGTGCCCGACGTAGCAACCAGCGCGGTACGGCGCGTCCGCGCGAGGGCGAGAAAGGTATCGGGCGCGCCCCAGGAGCCGACCTGGAGACAATGCAGTCCAAAGGCGCATTCGAGCGAGCGGGCGACGGCCGCACGTTCCTGCTCCAGCAGCATGGTGCCGAGCGGACCGGCGAACCAGGCATCGAGGGGTCGGGCGGGAGGGGTCATGGCGTGAGCATACAAGGCGTCTCGCCGCCGCGGCCAGTTGGCCGCCTACCTGCGGTTGGCTGCGGGCCGCAATTGCCGCAAACTCGCGCATGCTCGATGTCGCGCCGATTCCGGCCTTCCGGGACAATTACATCTGGCTGATCCGCGGTGCGCGCGACCCGCGCGCGGTCGCGGTCGTGGACCCCGGCGATGCGGCGCCCGTGCTCGACCGACTCGCGTCGGAGGAGCTGCGACTGCACGCCATTCTCGCGACCCACCATCACGCGGATCACGTTGGCGGTGCGCGACGGCTCGCCGAGGCAACGGGCGCAATTGTTTTCGGGCCCGGCCGCGAACGCCTGCCTGTGGCCTTTACGCCGCTCGGCGGCGACGACCGGGTGAGCCTGCCAGCGCTGGGCCTGGAGTTTGCAGTGCTCGACGTGCCCGGACACACCGCGGGACATATCGCTTATTTCGGCCACGATGCACTCTTCTGTGGCGACACGTTGTTCAGCGCGGGTTGCGGCCGCCTGTTCGAAGGGACCGCCGGACAGATGCTGGCCTCGCTGGACGCCCTGGCAGGCCTGCCCGACTCCACCCGCGTGTTCTGCGGGCACGAGTACACCGAGGACAATCTGCGCTTTGCGGCCGCTGCCGAGCCCGGGAATGCGGACATCGGCCATTACGTCCGAAAAGTCGCCGAAATGCGGGCCGGGGGCCGCCCCAGCCTCCCGTCGACTATCGGGCTTGAGAAGCGCGTCAATCCTTTTCTGCGCAGCCGGAATGATAATGTCAAATCATCGGCTGAGCGCCGGGCCGGCAAACCGTTGCCGACGCCAGTGGCGGTGTTCGCCGAGGTCCGAAGCTGGAAGGACACGTTCCAATGAACCGACTGCGAATACTGCCGCTCCGCCTGTTCGCCGCACTGATGCTCGTGGGACTCGCTGCCTGCGCCGGCACTCCGACGAAGGCGGCGCCTGAACCGCTGCCCGAAGACACGCTGCCCAGCAACGCCACGGCGATCGCCTTTCCGGACGAGGCCTCCGCGCCGCCGGCTCCCGAACCCGAACTCGAGGTGCCGGCGGTCACGGATCTGCCCGTTGCACCGCCGCTGTATGGTGACGTGCTGGTGCGCATCCGCAGCAGGCTGGCGCTGCCGGATACCGACCATGTGCGCATCGACCGCGAGATCGAATGGCTGCAGCGCAATCCCGATTATCTCGCGCGCGTCTTCGGCCGCGCCCAACG
>JALYJS010000297.1 GCA_030799345.1 Pseudomonadota bacterium
GTACCAGGACGCGCCCGCGCCCTGGCCCAGGATCTCGATTACGCGGTCGAGCGGCAGTCCTTCAGCCTGGGCGAAGGCCATCGCCTCGGCGGCGACCTGGATCGCGCCGGCGCAGAGGATCTGGTTGGTCGCCTTGGTTGCCTGGCCCGCGCCATTCGGGCCCATGCGTACGATCGTGCGGCCGAGCGCGGCCAGCACCGGTTGCACGCGCTCGAAGACATCGAGGTCGCCGCCGCACATGATCGCAAGCGTCGCATTCTTTGCGCCTTCGACGCCGCCGCTGACCGGGCAGTCGAGCAGCGAACCGCCGGCGGCCGCCAGCCGCCGGGCGGCATCGCGTGCCGTATCGGCGGCAACCGTCGAGCAGTCGATGACGATGCAGGTTTTGCGCAGCCGCGAGAGCAGGGCGTCGATGACGCCGAGCAGGTCGGTGTCGGCGGAAACGCAGGTGACGATGACATCGCAGTCGGCGGCCAGGTCCGCCGCCGATTCGAACGCCCGGCAGCCGGTTTCATCGGCAAAGGCCAGGGCCCGTGCGGCAGTGCGATTCCAGACGCCGGTGAGCATTCCCGCGCGATGCAGGTTGCGGGCCATGGGCAGGCCCATCGCTCCAAGTCCGATGAATCCGACGTTCATTGCGGGCCTTATTCTGCCCGCTTTGGCCGATCAGCTGCAGTAATCGTCCACGGACTGCTTCGCGCTGGCGCGCGCGTCGTTGAGTTCCTTGTCGGTCAGGTAGACGCGCTGGCCATCCGTTTCGCGGAACAGCCGGCGCGCTTCGGTGTACTGCTTGTAGCGCTCCTGCGCCAGCTTGCAGCGCTCGACCCTGACCCTTTCGGCATCGGCCGTTGCGGCCGCGACCGCTTCGTTTGAAGGCGGCGGTTGCGGGAACGACGCAGGCGCGGGCGGCGACGACGTGTCGTCACCCGGATCGCCGTTACCGTAATCGTCGCCATTCTCGGCGCCATTCTCCTCGCCATCGACATCACCCACCTGGTGATCGTAGATGCCGAGCAGCTTTGCGTCGGCCTGCTTCGGCGGCAGATCCGTGTAATGAATCTGGCCGGACGAATCGATCCATTTGTAGATGGTTTCCGCCCCGGCACCCGCCGTCAGGCTGGCCAGCACGAGCGCAATCAGCAGTTTCTGCAGCATCTTGATCTCCGGGTCACGGCAAAGTGTGGGCCTTCCGGGGTGCGAAACCTTTGACGCCCGTCACATTGGGGCGCCCATTCTCGGGTCGCAGTGTAGCCGACGGGGCTGAGGGTCCGAAAAGAGGGTGAAATTGCCGTCACCGGCCAGATACGGCGCAGCCGCCGGACCCCGGATCCCGGTAGCGTTGTCGCCTGATGAGATTCAACGACTTACAGTGGAGCAGGGTTGACGTAACCGCACCCGCTCGTAATGCTTGGGCGAGCACGGAGCGCAGACATGGCATTCGATCCCCGATCCCTCGACGAACTGGCACGCAAGCTGGCGGAAGCCGTTCCGCCCGGTCTCACCGCGCTCCGGAACGACCTCGAGCAGAACTTCAAGGCGGTGCTGCAAAGCGGCCTGGCGAAGCTCGATCTCGTCACGCGGCAGGAATTCGACGTCCAGGCCGGCGTGCTGAAGCGCAGCCGCGAGCGTCTCGAGGAACTGGAACGGCGGCTCGCCGCGCTCGAACAGAACCGGACGAAGTAACGCCCACGGGCGGGCGCCCGTGAACCTCGCGACCGTCGTCACCCGGGCCCAGTTCGGGCTCGACGCACCCTGCGTGCGCGTCGAGGTGTATTGCGGCGCGGGATTGCCACAATTTTCCGTCGTCGGTCTGGCCGAAACCGCCGTTCGCGAAAGCCGGGAACGCGTGCGTGCCGCGCTCGCATTCGGCGGCCGCGAGTTTCCGGCCGGCCGGATCACCGTCAATCTCGCGCCCGCGGACCTGCCTAAGGAAGGTGGCCGCTTCGATCTCGCGATCGCGCTCGGCATCCTGGCGGCCTCCGGCCAGTTGCCGGCATCCGCGCTCGAAGGCACGGAGTTCTATGGCGAGTTGTCGTTGTCGGGAGAATTGCGGCCGGTGCGGGGCGTCCTGGCGGCGGCCGTGCATGCGGTCCGGGAGCGGCACCGGATCGTGGTGCCCGCGGCGAATGCGGACGAAGCGCGGGTCGCGGCGGGGGCCGTGGTCGCCGCCGGCCGGTCGCTGGATGCCGTCTGCAATGGGTTGCAGGGCGGCGCCGGCCTGGAGTTCCGGACCGGCGTGACGCTTCCGGCGTCCACCGCGCCGGCGCCTGATATCGCCGACGTGCGTGGCCAGGCCGGGGCGAAACGCGCGCTCGAGATTGCCGCGGCAGGTGGGCATAGCCTGCTGCTCATCGGACCGCCCGGCGCCGGCAAGAGCATGCTCGCGCAACGCCTGCCGGGCCTGCTCCCGCCGCTGGATGAACGCGAAGCGCTCGAATGCGCGATGCTCCATTCGCTGGTCCGGGAATTGCCGCCGGTGGCCGAATGGCGTCGGCGGCCGTTCCGGGCGCCTCACCATGGCGCATCAGCCGCCGCCGTGATCGGTGGCGGTGGCCGCCTGCGACCCGGCGAAATCTCGCTCGCCCATCACGGCGTCCTGTTCCTCGATGAGCTGCCGGAGTACCGGCGCGACCTGCTGGAAGCGCTGCGGGAACCGCTGGAAACCGGATCGGTCAGCGTCGCGCGCGCGGCCTGGCGTGGCCAGTTTCCGGCGCGCTTCCAGCTCGTCGCCGCGATGAATCCCTG
>JALYJS010000302.1 GCA_030799345.1 Pseudomonadota bacterium
CGCTCGAGCGCCTCGGGCGTCGGCGACAGCGCACCGAGCTGACGCCTCAGGATCGGTTCACCGGCGGGATCGGCCTCGACGGTGTCGCGTTCCGTGCGCAACAACTCGCGGATGCGCAGCCGTCGCAGATCCACGCGCGGCAATGATTGCGCTGTCCGCAACGTTCCCGTCACCGGGTCCGGCAGTGATGGCACAGGCAACGGCAGCTGCGGCAGTCCGGGCACGCCGACCTGCGCCGAAGCGGTGGCCGCGGCGACGACGGCGATCAGCAGCGAGCCCATGGCTTTGCGCAGTCGTTTCATGCATCCGCTCCCGGGGCTGTGTCACAACGCAAGTCGGAGACGCGCCAGCGAAATGCTAGCATCCTGCCGCTCGGCTCCTGTTTCGAATACGTTCCAGTTCAGGCGTTTCATCCGCGGGGGAACAAACCGGCATTTCCGGACGTATGCCTTCATGAGTACGCCAACGCCTTCCGATCAGGTCCGCGGGCAACTCGGCGCATTGCTGCCGCGACTGCGGCGCTTTGCCCGGGTCATCACGCGAGACGTTCACGATGCGGACGACCTGGTGCAGGTCGCGTTGGAGAAAGCACTGGCCCGCGCCGCGCAGTGGCGGCCGGAATTGCGGCTCGACAGCTGGGTGTTCGGCATCATGAAAAACGCATGGATCGACGAGATCCGCTCGCGCCGCCGGCGCGACCGCGTACATGCGCCCGAGGAAGCGGGCCTCGCGGTCGGCGACACGTCCGCCGAGATGCGTGACATCGCACTATCCATGCAGGAAGCGATGTCGCGGCTGCCCGAGGACCAGCGGCTCGCCGTCGCGCTCGTGCTCGTCGAAGGACTTTCTTACAAGGAAGCCTCCGAGGCGCTCGATGTTCCGATCGGCACGCTGACCAGCCGGCTCGCGCGCGGCCGCGAAGCACTGCAGGCGATGCTCGATGATACCGGGGGGCCGGGATGAAGTTTACCGACGAGATGCTGATGGCCTACGCCGACGGCGAGCTCGATCTGGTCGAGCGCGCCGAGATCGAGGCCGCGATGGCGGTCGATCCGGAAGTCGCCCTCGCGGTCGAGCGTCACCGCCGGCTGGCCGCGCGCGTCCAGGACGCGTACCAGGACGTGCTCGAAGAGCCGGTGCCGGCGCAGCTCGCCGCCCTCGTCTCGCCGCCAGCCGCGGCACCGGTCGTGCGGCTGGCCGATCACCGCAGCGTACGAACCGAGCCCGCGGCGACGCCACCGCCGCGCCTGCCGTACTGGGCGGCGATCGCGGCCTCAGTCGCGATCGGCTTGCTGGTCGGCCTGTTCCTGCTGCGCGAACCCGCGCCGCCCTGGAAAGAATCGGGCGCCGGCCTGATCGCGCAAGGCGATCTCGACTACGCGCTGACGACCGAGCTCGCGGGCGGCACCAGCGTGGATGATGTGCGCGTTGGCATCAGTTTCCGCGACCGCGGCGGCACCTATTGCCGCGCCTTCCATCTGCAGCAGGACGCGCCGCTCGCCGGTCTCGCCTGTCGCGCGGGCTCCGAATGGCGGCTGCAGGTGATCGCAGCGGCGGCCAAGCAGGAAGGCGAACTTCGACCCGCAGCGGCGATGCCGATGGCGGTGCTGCACGCCATCGATGCCGCCATCGATGGGGAACCGCTGGATGCCGCCGCCGAATCGGCGGCGCGAGACGCGGGTTGGCAGACGCCGCCAAAACTGGCCGAATAGGCCTATGCGCTCATTAATTGCCGCCCTCGCCGCCGGGCTTGTCGCCTGCACGCCGCTGGTCGCACAACAGCCGGCGATCGCGCCGGCGCCGGCCGTTGAAGCGGCTCCAGCCGTCCGTACCGCGGGTGTCGCCGCCGCCAATCCGCTCGCAGTTGAAGCGGGGCTTGCGATCCTGCGGGCCGGCGGCAGCGCTGCTGATGCCGCGGTCGCCGTGCAGGCGATGCTGGGTCTCGTCGAGCCGCAGAGTTCCGGCATCGGCGGCGGCGCTTTCCTGCTGTATTACGATGCGGCAACGCGCCGCATCACGGCCTACGACGGACGTGAGGCTGCGCCGGCGGCCGCCACGTCGTCGCTGTTCCTCGACGATGCGGGTGAGCCGCTGTCGTACCGCGATGCGGTGCTTTCCGGTCGCTCGACCGGCGTGCCGGGCGCGCTCGCGATGCTCGGTGCGCTGCACGCGCGTCACGGCGCATTGGCCTGGCAGATGCTGCTGCAGCCCGCGCTCGTTGCCGCGGAAAGTGGATTCCCGGTGCCACAGCGTCTGGCGCGTTTCGTGAACGGAACGTTTCCGCAATCCGCGGAACCCGACGTGCGCGCCATTTATTCCCGCGCGGACGGGAGCCCGGTGCAGGCCGGCGATCTGTTCCGTCATCCTGCCTATGCACAAACCCTGCAGCAGATCTCGCAACAGGGACCGCGCGCGCTGCTGGAGCCGCCGCTGCGCGATGCGATCATCGAACGCACTCACGCCGAGCCGCGCGGCGGCAAGCTCGCGGCGCGCGATTTCGACGCGTATCAGCCGCGGATCGGTGAACCGCTTTGCGGGCCGTTCCTGGTGTATGTCGTCTGCGTTCCGCCGCCGCCTTCATCCGGCGTAGCGATGCTGCAGTTGCTGGCCATACTCGAAGAGAAAGAGATCGGCCGGTTCGATCCGACGGATCCTGAAGCCTGGTATCTCTTTGCCGAAGCCAGCCGCCTGATGTACGCCGATCGCGACAGGTACGTTGCCGATCCGGAATTTGCGGACGTGCCGGTTAAGGGACTGCTGGATGATGAATATCTGCAGCGCCGGGCCGCGTTGATCGGCGCTGTCGCGGGTGTCGCGCCGGTTGCCGGGGTTCCCGCGCCGCTGCAGCGCGGGCCGGATGCGACCAGCGAATCGAGCGGCACCTCCAGTTATGTCGTTGTCGACGCGGCGGGCAATGTCGTATCGATCACGACCACTGTCGAGTCCCTGTTTGGATCCGGGCGCGCAGTCGGCGGCTTCATGCTGAACAATCAACTCACGGATTTCTCGTTCCGGCCGGAGATCGACGATATGCCGGTTGCCAATGCAGTTGCCGGCGGGAAACGTCCGCGCTCGTCGATGGCGCCCGTCATCGTGCTGGACCGCGATGGAAGGCTCGTCGCGGCACTCGGGTCGCCGGGCGGCACCGCGATCCTCGCCTACAACGCGAAAGCACTGGTCGGATTGCTGGCGTGGGAGATGCCGCTGCAGCAAGCCATCGAACTGCCGAACCTGATCGCCCGCGGCGAAGATTACTTCGGCGAAGTGGCGAAACTTTCGCCCGCGATCCAGGCGGGCCTTGCAGAGCGCGGGATCACGGTGAAGTCCGGGCGCGGCGAGGAATCGGGGCTGCATGGCATCGTGTTCACGGCCGACGGCGGCACGGACGGCGCCGCCGATCCGCGGCGCGAGGGAGTCTGGCGCACCGCTTCGCCTTGAAAGCGGTGTCGCCTTAAATGGGGACGCCCCCCTTGCC
>JALYJS010000321.1 GCA_030799345.1 Pseudomonadota bacterium
GCCGAAGCACGCACCTCGCCCATATCCGCATACCCCGCTTCGACCGCCCAGTTCGGATTGAAGCGGTAGGCGGCGAATAGTCGATAGCCGTCGCGGTCGAGATTGCCGATGTTGACTGCGTCCGCAGTAAAGCCATGTCGTGCAAGGTCTGCGGCAACATCTGAGCGGGATTGACTGCCCTGCACCTGATTGAAGGCGGCGCCGACGTACCAGCGCCCCTCGTCTACCGCGTGGGCGCGGCCCACGATGAGGACGGAGGCAAGGATCGGAAGCACCCGGCGGCCGAACACGGAGATCAGGCCGATCAGGATTGTCAGCCAGTCCGCCGCGCCGCCGCCGCCCGAGGACTTGCCCACCACCACGACCTCTTCATCCGTCGACTCGAAAGTAGCCGCCACCGTGCAATCGGCGGTTATCGCGCCGGTGGTGTAGCTCGTGCCGGTCAGCGTGCCGCCGCAACCGGAGACGGAGTCCACGCGATAACCGCTGGCGGCGTCGACGGCGAAAGTCGCCGCGCCATTAATGACCACCGTTTGGGACGTAGCGGGATCGATCGAACCGTTGGCTCCCGCGCTCGGCGTGACGGTGAAGGCGCCGACATTGACCGTCACGGTGGACGAATTCGACGGCAGGTTGCCGGCATCGCCGCCATAGGAGACCGAGTACTGCTTCACCCCCGCCGACAGGCTGGAAATGATGCAGGCCGAGGTCGTCCCTGCCAGAACGACGGAGGAACAGCCGCCGAGGGCAGTTCCGCCCGCAGCGAAAGTCACGGTGCCGGTCGGTGCGGAGCCCGTTACAGTGGCCGTCAGCGTGACGTCGGTGCCCGGTGCCAGGTTCGTTGCAGACACCGCGAGCTGCGTGGTCGTCGACACACGCACCGGAATGCCAGTGCCATTGAGAGAGACCTGGCGATTCAAGGCGCCCAGCGACAGGGAGAGCACGCCCGAGGCCGGACCGATTGCCGTCGGCTCGAACGTCACCGTAATTGTGCAGTCCCCGTTCGCGGGGATGTTACCGCCGCAGTCATCGGTGACCGCGAATCCGACGGTTGCGGACATGGACCCGATCGCCACAGCGCTCGATGCCACGTTCGTCAGCAGGACTTCCAGGCTTGCCTGCGTATGGATATCCACCGAACCAAAGTTCAGGGCTGACGGCGAGACATTGACGTCGTATCCGACCAGGCCTCGCTCATAGGTGCTCAGATAGACCTGATTGTGCTTCTCGTACAGGAACAGGATGTCGCCATTGATCGTATTGATGGCTGCGTTCGCACGCGTCGCGTCCTGCACGACGGCGACCGCGGTGCCGACCGTGGATCCGAGATCATTGCTGTGTTCGAACATCAGGTCGTTCGTGCCGTCCTCAAGAAAGCCCGCGACGACGTTGCCGAACACGTCAGCCGATAGCGAGCGGGTCACGGCGCCGGCGGTCGCACTGATCGCTGTGGAGTGATAGATCTGCGTGTCCACGGCGATTCGTTCGAGTTGCGGCTCCATTCCCGCCAGGAACAGGTATCGACCGCTTTCGGTCACGGCCAGGGCGCCCACGGAGTAGTGGACGAACTGTCCGGTCGCGATCGGGACAGTGAAGGTCTGGCCAAAATCCGTACTGACATAGAAGTACACACTGGGATCGTCGGTGATCACCAGGACGTCGTGCGTCAACGGGTCGACGAAAATGTCTGAATACGCTGCGTAGGTGCCGGTCAAGGTCTCACTGAAAGTCGCGCCATCGTCGTCGCTGCGATAGACGACGTCGCCTTGACTCGGAATGATGTATACGAGATCGCCGTCCAACGCCATGTGCGCGGACCAGGCGAAGCTGCCGACAAGGACGGACACCGGATCAGAGAAGGTCTGGGCTCCGTCGCGGCTGACGGTATGACTGATACCTGATCCAGTGCTCCAGTTCACATGCAGGTCGCCGTCGCTCGCGATGGCGATCTCCGCCTCGGCATCCGCGGCGTGGACCTGGACGCTGGGCTCGAAGCTCTGGCCCCGGTCGGTGCTGCGGGCAACTCGGATGCCGTTCGTGGGACTCCGGAACAGCGCGTAGATCGTGCCATCGGCTCCCACGGCCAGCTTGCGCGTCGTGTTGGAGGCTGCGAGGGAATTGTCGTTACCGATGTCGCTGACCGGGACGTCCAGGTGCAGTGGGGCGGGTACGAGCGCGGCCTGGGCTGTTGCGAAGACGCACGAGAGGGTCGCACCCGCGAGGGTGCGGAGAAGATTGGTCGACATGGTGGCGGAATCCTGGGGTGGCTTGCAGGATTCGCCCGCAATGGACCGCAGCCTACGGAGGACGCCACCGGGCAACTACCTACTGGTCGGCATATGCTACTCAAGGTCCATAATGAACAACTGAATATGCAGTTGCCCGCAACTATGCCGCCTGGTCCCACTGGCAATCTTTTGCTCGGCGCTTTAGCCGGGGACGACTATCGCGGGCTGGAACCTCATCTGGACCCGGTGGAACTGCCGTTGGGCAAAGTCATCTCGGAACCTGGCGAGCGCGTCAGTCACGTGTTTTTCCCGACGTCGGGCATCGTTTCCATCCTCCTCTCGCTGGAAGACGGCCTGACGGTGGAAACCGCCATCATCGGCAACGAAAGCGGGGTCGGGATTTTCGCGTTGCTGGAAGGTGCGCGGGGGCATGGACCGCGCTACCGCAGGACCGTGACCATGGCGGGGCAAGCCTACCGGTTGCGGATGGATATCTTCATGACGGAATTCGAGCGCGGTGGCGAGCTTCGGCGCCGGCTGCTGCTGCACATCCAGGCTCTGATTACGCAGATTGCGCAGACCGCGATGTGCAACCGGCACCACAGGGTGGAGATGCAGGTGTGCCGGTGGTTGCTGATGAGGCTGGATCGGCAAGCTGGAAGCGAGCTGCACGCGACCCATGAACAGATCGCGAACCAGTTGGGAGTACGCCGCGAAGGCGTGTCCGAAGTGGCGCACCATCTGCAGAGCTGTGGGTTGATCCAATATAACCGGGGCCACATCGTCGTGCTGGAACGCCCCGGACTCGAACAGCGGGTATGCGAGTGCTACGGCGTGATCGAAAAGGAATATGCTCGTTTACTCAGAGTTCGGTACCCGTCGACTGGAGGCTGAATGTCCATTCCATCCCCCGAATCCACGGAACAGGCGAGGTTGCGTGTCGAGGCCGAAGCCCGGCTGAAAGCAGGGTCCGCTCCGCCGACCCGTGGCTGGCAGACCGGTATAGGCACTTTGGACCTGCTGTATGAGTTGGCCAGCGCTCCGGAGAGTGCGGATGACGCGCTCAAGCTGCTGCATGAGTTACAGGTCCACCAGGTTGAACTGGATCTGCAGCACGAGCAGTTGGAAACTACACAGCGCGAACTGGCTGAGGACCTGGCTCGGTACCAGGCAATGTACGAGCTGGCGCCGCTGGCGTACCTCACCGTTAGCCCCGAGGGCGAAATCCTGGAGGGCAATGTGGCCGCCGCCAGCCTGTTCGGGGGTACACAAGTCGAATTGCGCGGGCGCCGTCTCGACGCCTTCCTGGCGCCACAAAGCCGGTGGGCGCTGACCGCGTTGCTGAAGCGCCTGCGTGCGGGCAGTTCCATGGAAACTTGCGAGGTGCAGTCGACCTCGGCAAACAACTCGCGCCTATTACAACTCGTGGCCAGCTGTGCGCCCGGAAGCGGCACTTTTCTGGCAATGCTGGTCGAGACAAAGGGTCCCAGGGAGCCTGACCCGCGCGTCTGAGTCTCGTATGGTTTTTACGACTCGCGCCCGTACTCCCCGCTCAGCGGCATTTGGCACTCGCATCGTGGGCCTCGGCGCTTCAGCGGGAGGCTTGGCGCCGCTCGAGCAATTCCTCGGACGCGTCCCGCCGAACAGTGGCCTGGCCTTCGTCGTCGTCCAGCACCTGGATCCCACGCAAAAAGCCCTGTTGGCGGAACTGTTGCAGCGAGTCACCGGCATGCGGGTGCATGAGGCCAAAAACAACATGCGCGTGGAGCCCGACTCCGTCTACGTGATACCGCCGAACGCGGAGCTCAGCGTAGTCAATGGCGTACTGAATGTGCAGCGGCCTTCCGAGCCGCGTGGCATGCGGCTGCCGATCAACGTCCTGTTCTCTTCCCTGGCCAGCGCGCAAGGCGAGCGCGCCATTGCGGTGGTTCTTTCTGGGATGGGCTCGGACGGCACGCTGGGCTTGCAAGCCATCAAGGCAGTGGGCGGTTTGACGGCGGTCCAGCAACCCGACACGGCACAGTTCGACTTGATGCCCAAGAGCGCGATCGCCGCAGGTTGCGGCGATATCGTCGCGCCGCCTGACGACATGCCGGCTCGCATCCTTGCCTACGTCGCCCAGACGCCGGACCCAGGCCCCGCGGCCCGGGGCGAGGTGCGACCCGAATCAACACCCACACCCCTGAACAGCATCTTCAGGCTGTTGAAGCAGCGTACCCGGCACGACTTCTCGTTGTACAAACCCAGCACGCTGCATCGCCGCATCGAGCGGCGCATGGCGATTCACAACATTGGCACGCTATCGCTTTACGCCGATTTCCTGCAGCACAACCCGCAGGAAATCGATCTGCTGTTCAAGGAGCTGCTGATCGGGGTGACCAGCTTCTTTCGCGACCCGGCAGTATGGGAGTACGTGGCCGAGGCAGCGCTGCCGGAGCTGCTGGCGCGACAAACCACTGAGAAGAAACTCCGCGCCTGGTCGATCGGCTGCTCCACGGGCGAGGAAGCTTATTCTCTCGCCATCGCCTTTACTGAGGCCTTGCAACGGCTGGCGGGACCGCATGACCGCACGCTACAGATCTTCGCCACGGACTTGAGCCCTGACGCCATCGCCACGGCACGCCGCGGCCGCTACCCCGCCGCGATCAAGTCCGACGTGTCCGAACACAGGCTCGCCCGTTTCTTCAGCAACCATGACGATCACTACCACATCAACCAGAACATTCGCGACATGGTGCTGTTTGCGCAGCACGACGTGGCGCTCGATCCTCCATTCACCAAACTCGATGTGATCGTCTGCCGCAACCTGTTGATCTATTTTGATGCAACTTCACAAGGCAGGCTCCTGCCGCTGTTTCACTACAGTCTGCGCCCCGGTGGCCTGCTGCTGCTCGGCAGCTCCGAGACGGTGGGAAAGTCCAACCACCTGTTCGCCACCATCGGCGAGTCGAAGCGGAGGCTTTTTCTGCGCCGGGATAAGGACGCTGCCAAAGGGCCCGATTTCCTGATGAAGTCATTCCCTCCATTGCCCACGAACACCCAGGAGTCCCACGTGCCGCCTCATCCCACAACTTCGGTTCCTGCTGGGGACAATCTGCAGACAGCTGCCGATCGGGTGTTGCTGCAAGTGTATGCGCCCGCCGCCGTGGTGCTGAACAGCAGCGGCGATATCGTCTACATCAGCGGGCGTACGGGAAAGTATCTCGAGCCGGCGGCCGGCAAGGCCAACTGGAACTTCCACGCCATGGTGCGTGAGGGACTGCGCACACCGCTCGCCGAAGCCCTGAAGCAGGCCGCGTCGCAGCGCGAGCCAGTGCAATTGCGCGGCCTGCAAGTGCAGGTGCCGGGTGGCTCACAATCCGTGGATGTCACGGTGCAGTCGCTGCACGAGCCCGCGGCGCTGAAGGACATGACAATGATCATCTTCCGCGATTTAGCGACGGCGCCGGCCCCGGCCGGTCGCCGGCGGCGCAAGGCACCAACAGATCTGGAAGCCACTCATGCGCTCGAGCTGCAGGGGTTACGCGACGAAATCCAGACGTCGCGCGAGGACTCCCGCGCATCAAAGGAAGAGTTGCAGGCGGTCAACGAGGAACTGCAGTCCACAAACGAGGAACTGCAATCGACAAACGAGGAGTTGACAACCTCCAAGGAGGAAATGCAGTCAATGAACGAAGAACTGCAAACAATCAACACCGAACTACAGACCAAGCTGGACGATCTCGCGCTTGCTCAGAGCGACATGCAGAATCTGCTCAATAGTACGGAGATCGCCATCCTGTTCCTGGACCAGCATCTGAATGTCAGGCGCTATACCG
>JALYJS010000265.1 GCA_030799345.1 Pseudomonadota bacterium
CTTCTCGGCCAGCTTCTCGCCCATGCGCATGCGCGCCTTGTGGACCGAAATGTTGTCGATGATCGCGTCGGGCCGCGCGAAATAGACGTACTCGAAGATGCAGGGCGTGTGGCGACCCATCGGCGCGCATTGCTGCGAATGCATGCGGCCATGCATGTCGATGTAGATCGCCTCGCCCGGCCCGACGTCGCGCTCGAGCGTGAAGCCGAGCATGACGAGTGCGACACTTTCAGAAGCGAGCATCCACTCTATTCCCCGCGCGGTCTTGCGCTTGCCGAGCACGAGTGGACGGATGCCGTGCGGGTCGCGGAAACCGGCGATGCCGTGTCCCACAATCAGCATCACGACCGCGTAGCCGCCGCGGCAGCGGCGGAATACTCCCTCGATCGCGCGGAACACGTCGGATGCCGCAGGCTTCGATGACGTCGAGCGTTGCAGCTCGCTCGCAAAAACGTTCAGGAGGACCTCGGAGTCGGAGCGCGTGTTCAGGTGGCGACGGTCCTCGTCGACCATGGTGCGCGAAAGCTCCTGGGCGTTCGTCAGGTTGCCGTTGTGGCCGAGGCCGATCCCGAAGGGGGCGTTGACGTAAAAAGGCTGGGCCTCGTCGGCGCCGTCGCAGCCCGCCGTCGGATAGCGCACGTGCCCAATGCCGGCGTTGCCGACCAACTGGCGCATGTCTTCGTCGCGGAAGACGTCGCGCACGAGGCCCGCGCCCTTGCGCACGAAGAGCGCGTGCTCGTCCATCGTCATGATCCCGGCGGCATCCTGCCCACGGTGCTGGAGCACCGACAGCGCATCGTAGATGCGCTGGTTGACGGCGGAAGTCCCGACGATGCCCGCAAGGCCGCACATGACCTAGGTCCCCGGCTTCTCTTTGGCCTGGTCATACACTTCCATGGCGGCCGGCTGCGCATAGCGTTCGAGCCAGTTGGCCACGGCCTCTGCGGCGGGCATGGAATTGGTCCGCTCCCACCACGGCTCGACGTCGAGATTGACCGCACGCCCCGCGAGGACGAGGAGCCCGATGATCACCACTCCGCGAATCAGGCCGAACAGCGCGCCGAGCAGGCGGTCGAGGGCCGCGAGGCCCACCGCGCGCCGCACGAAATGCGAGACGATGCTGCCGACGAGCGCGCCAATGAGGAGCACGAGCAGGAGCACGATTGCGCGGCCGGTCCATTCGCGCACGGCTGGCTCGGAAAGCGCATTCCCGAGCCAGGGAAAGACGACATAAGCGAAATGCCAGGCAAGCCAGAGGCCGAGCAGCCAGGCGACGAGGGAAATCGATTCGCGGATGAATCCGCGGAAATAGCCGACCGCGCCCGAGACGAGCAGGATGATGGCGAAAATGTGGTCAGCGCCGTTCATAGGTCCCAGGTGCCCCGCAAGGTGCGGCATTCTAGCCGATCAGGGGTGTCGCGCGACGACCGGCTGAAACCCGTCCTTTGAGAGCCTCGCGGCAATTTCTTCCGCACGCGCGCGATCCTGTTCCGGTCCGACCCTGACTCGGTAAAGCACCTGTCCGGTCGCACGATACTCGAGCAAGAAGGCCGAGTACCGCCGCTTGCGAAGCTCCGCAACCAGCTGCTCCGCTTTTGCGCGATTCGAGAATGCACCGAGTTGCACCGCCCACGCCGTTGCCTGCGTCTGTACGGCGGCCGGCGCCGGCTTGGCTGCAGCAAGTGGCACCGTGGCTTCCGGCGGTTTCGCGGAGACTTCGCGGCTCCTCGTATCGGCTGCCTTGGGCTCCGGCTGTCGCTCCCGTTTTTCGCCCTGGCGGGAGGAGGACTTCGCGGGCGGCGCTTCGACCAAGGGTGGAGGCGTAGCCGGCGTGGGCTCGGGAACGAGGATCTGCTCCTCGATCAGCGCCTCGGCGTCGCCGATCGGAACTTCGACGCGTCGTGTCGGTTGCGAGGCCGGTTCGACGGGCGACGGGCCCCTGCCCTTCAATATCGCGGGGACGAACAGCACAACGATGGCGACCAGCACCAGCGCACCGATCAGGCGTTCGCGCACGCGCACTTCCATTGCGAACGATTGTAGCGTTTAAGTACCGATCACGAGGCTGCGTCGAGCCAGGCGAGCGCGGGCCCGACGGTCAGGAAGGAGCCGAAGACGATCACCCTGTCCCCGGGCCTGCACGTGCGTCGCGCCTCCGCCATTCCGGCCGCGACGCTTTCCACCGCGAGCACCGATGAAGCGCCGGCACCGCCGATTCGGCTCGCTAGATCCGCCGGCGGGAGGGCACGCGGACCCTCGAGACCCACCGCAATCCAGCGCGCGACCCACCGCGAAAGCGCGGCCACGATTGCTTCGATGTCCTTGTCGCCCAGGATTCCACACACGGCGATCGTGCGTCCGCGGCAAGGGCGCGCCGCGAGGCTCGCGGCAAGCGAGTGCGCAGCGTCGGCATTGTGCGCAACGTCCAGGATCCACTCGGGGTCGCCCTCGACGACCTGGAAACGTCCAGGCAGGCGGACGGCCATCAGGCCCGCCCGGACCGCCTGGTCGGGCACGAGGAGCTTCGGCTCCGTCGACTCGAGCATGGCGAGCGCAACCGCCGCGTTGCCGAGCTGGCTCGAGCCCCCGAGTGCCGGCAGGGGCAATTCCCGGCGCCGCGAGCCGAAACCGACATAGTCCCAGCCGTCCGCTCGTTCGACGTAGTCGAAGTCCGTGCCGATGCGCTTCAACCGCGCGCCAATGGCCGCAGCGCTTGCGATCACGCTCTGCGGCACCCTCCTCCCACCGAAGATCGCCGGGCGGCCGGCGCGGAAGATCGCGGCCTTCTCGGCACCGATTGCCTCCA
>JALYJS010000346.1 GCA_030799345.1 Pseudomonadota bacterium
CGCACCGCCGAGCGCTCGCGGTGGCCGCGCCCGGCCGCATGGAATACGAGGTGATGGCGGAGCTGCTGCACGAGTTCCATCGTCGGCGTGCCGACATCTCCTATCACCCGATCGTCGGCAGCGGGCCGAACTCCTGCGTGCTGCACTACCGCGCCAATGCCCGCCAGATGAAGGACGGCGACCTGCTGCTGATCGATGCCGGCTGCGAGTACCAGTATTACGCCTCCGACGTCACGCGCACACTGCCGGTCAATGGCCGCTACAGCCCGCGCCAGCGCGCCGTCTACGAAGTGGTGCTCGCGGCGCAGCGGGCGGCCATTGCCAAGGTCCGGGCCGGAGCGGTATGGAACGATCCGCACGAGGCGGCGGTGCGCGCGATCACGCAGGGGCTGGTGCGCATCGGCTTGCTAAAGGGCCGCGTTCCCAGGCTCATCAAGGACGGCAGCTATCGTCAGTTCTTCATGCACCGGACCGGCCATTGGCTCGGGATGGACGTCCACGATGTCGGTGAGTACAAGGTCGGCGATCAGTGGCGGCTGCTCGAGCCTGGCATGGCCATGACCGTCGAGCCGGGCATCTACATCGCGCCCGGCATGAAGGGCGTGCGTCGCGAATGGTGGGGCATCGGCGTGCGCATCGAGGATGATGTCGTCGTCACTGCGGGCGATCCCGAGGTGCTGACCGCGGCCATGCCGACCGATCCGGACGAGATCGAAGCCCTGATGGCGGCGGCATGACGCACACCGGCGCATCGCATTGCGACATCGCCATTGCGGGCGGCGGCATGGTCGGGTTGTCGCTGGCCGCTGCGCTCGCCGACCTTCCGCTCCAGGTGGTCGTGATCGAGCCGGTCGCCCCCGCGGCGAATCACCAGCCCAGTTTCGATGCGCGCACGACGGCGCTCTCGGGCGGCAGCCGCCACGTTTTCGAAGGCATCGGCGTGTGGCCGGCGGTGGCATCTTCGGCGACGCCGATCCGGCGCATCCACGTGTCCGAGCGCGGCAGCTTCGGCATGGCGCGGCTGACGGCGGACGAGCAGGGTGTCGCCGCGCTCGGCTACACGGTGGAGAACCGGCGGCTCGGGGCGGCGCTCCGCGAGCGCTGCGCGCCCCTGTCGTCGCTGCGGATGTGTTCCGCGAGTGTTCGCGAAGCGTCAGCGGACCAGTCCGGGGCGCTGCTCGTCACCGACCGGGGAGAACGCATCGCCGCGCGGCTGGTCGTCGCCGCCGATGGCGCGCAGAGCGCCGTGCGTACCGCGCTCGGGATCGCGGCCAGCGTTTCGGAATACGGACAGCAGGCCGTGATCGCGCACGTGGATACCGCGCGTTTTCACGAGTACACGGCCTTCGAGCGATTCACGCCGGAAGGCCCGATCGCCGTGCTGCCGATCGCCGAGGGACGCTCGGCGGTGATCTGGGCTCTCGCGCCGGAAGCGGCCGCGCGCGTACTCGCGCTCGACGACACCCGGTTCATTTCGGAATTGCAGCACGCTTTCGGCCTCCGGCTCGGTCGCTTCACGCGCGTGGGCCGCCGCCAGGCCTATCCGCTGGCACTGACGCGCTCGGAGCGTGTGACCGCGACGCGCGCCGTGATCCTCGGCAATGCGGCACAGGGTCTCCATCCCGTGGCCGGCCAGGGGTTCAACCTGGCGCTGCGCGATGTCGCGGCGCTCGCGGAACTGCTGGCGGAGGATGCGGCGCTCGCAGGCGCCGCGAGTGACCCCGGGTCCACAAATCTGCTCGAGCGCTATGCAGCCTGGCGGAAACCCGATCGCGACGCCGTCGTGCGGTTCACGGACTCGCTGGTGCGCGGTTTCGGCTTGCCGTTTGCGCCGGCGCGGATGCTGCGCGGCTCCGGGCTGCTGCTGTTCGACCTGCTGCGGCCGGTCAAGCACGAGTTTGCGCGCCGCACCATGGGGCTGGCGGGTCGACAGCCGCGGCTGGTCCGTGGGCTTCCTCTCGTAGCGGGGCTTCCATTGTGAAACGCGATTTCGACGTGATCGTGATTGGCGGTGCGATGGCGGGTGCGGCCGCGGCCG
>JALYJS010000394.1 GCA_030799345.1 Pseudomonadota bacterium
GACGCCGCGGACCCGAGCACGATTCCCGTCAGGAAACCCAATGGACCCATGTCAGCTTGCCTCACGGCCCGTGACGGGGGTACTTGATACCGCGGCCGCGCGCCCCTAGCCTGTCATTATCGCCTGCGGTCCCGGCGGGACCGCGTGGAGCAGTTTAACAGCCATGACCGCGTGGTTCAGGAACCCGACGACTCTCCGCCTCGCGCTCGCGGCGCTCGGTGTCGTTTCGATCCTCGCACTCGCGGGTTCGGGCGCATCTCCGACCGCGCTGGCGCCCGCCATTGCCTCGTCGGGCGAACTCGCCGCGACCGAACGTCACCGTCGCGTCATGCGCCTCGTATCCGACGTGGTCGAGCGCCAGCACTACCGCCAGGCGGCGCTCGACGACGACATGTCCTCTCAGATCTACGAGCGCTATCTCGAGGCGCTCGACGGCAGCCGCAGCTACCTGCTCGCTTCGGACATCGCGGAATTCGAGAAGCTGCGCTTCGAGCTGGACGATGCCATTGCCCGCGCCGATGCGGCTCCCGCGTTCGCGATCTTCTCCCGCTACCGCGAGCGCAACCGCGAGGTGCTGCGCCACGCGCTCGCGTTGCTGGACGTCGAGCCCGATTTCACGATCGACGAGATGTTCCGGTTCGACCGCACCGATGAAGGCTGGGCAGCGTCGGAGGCGGAGCTCCAGGAACTGTGGCGCAAGCGGGTCAAGAACGACGCGCTCTCGCTGCTGCTCGCCGGCAAGACCTGGCCGGAGGCCGCCGACGTGCTGCGCAAGCGCTATGAGCGGGTCGCAAAGCGCATCGAGCAGATCACGGCGGATGACGTGTTCGAAACCTTCATGAACGCCTATTCGCACGTTTACGACCCGCACTCGAATTACCTGTCGCCGCGCAATTCCGAGGAATACAACATTGCGATGAGCCTGTCCTACGAGGGCATCGGCGCTTCGCTGCAGCTGGTCGACGATCACGTGACGATCATGAACGTGCTGCCCGGCGGCGCGGCCGCGGCCTCCACCGACATCAAGGTCGGCGACCGCATCACGGCTGTCGGCCAGGGCGCGGCGGGGCCGCTGACCGACGTGGTCGGCTGGCGGCTCGACGACGTCGTGCAGCTGATCCGTGGCCCCGTGAACACCGTGGTCAGGCTGCAGATCCTGCCGAATGGCGCGAGCCCGGGCTCGGTCGAGAACCAGCTGGCCCTCACTCGCTCGAAGATCACGCTGGAATCCCAGGCCGCGCAGAAAAAGGTCCAGCTCCTGCGTCGCGGCGACAAGGAAGTGAAAATCGGCGTGATCTCGGTGCCGAGCTTCTATCAGGACTTCCAGGCCCGTGTTTCCGGTGAAGACGACTACCGCAGCACGACGCGCGACGTGCGGCGGCTCGTCGACGAACTGCGCGCCGAGGGCATCGAATCGCTGGTCATCGACCTGCGCGATAACGGCGGCGGACATCTCTCCGAGGCGACCAGCCTGGTCGGGCTGTTCGTCGAGCGCGGACCAGTCGTACAACTGCGCGAAACCAGTGGACGCATCGAGGTGCTGGACGATCCGGAGCCCGGCGTCGTGTGGCAGGGCCCGCTCGTGGTGCTGGTCAATCGCGCGAGCGCGTCCGCCTCCGAGATATTCGCAGGCGCGATCCAGGACTATCACCGCGGCCTGGTGGTCGGCCAGCAGACCTACGGCAAGGGCTCGGTGCAGAATCTCTACCCGCTCGACCGGTACGCACTCGGACCCAAGGCGGGATTCGGGCAATTGACCCTGACCATCGGCAAGTACTACCGCGTGACCGGCGACAGCACGCAGCATCGCGGCGTCGAGCCTGACATCACGCTGCCCTCGCTGCTCAATACCGACGACATCGGCGAAAGCACGCGCGAAAGCGCCCTCCCCTGGGATCGCATCAACGCCGCCCGTTTCACGCCGCAGCCGTCAGAAGAGCCGGTCGTGATGCTGCTGTCGCGCGAGCACGAGGCGCGTGTCGCCAACAATCCGGACTTCGTCGCCTTCCAGGCCGACGTGGAAGCGCTGGAGATCCTGCGCAATCAGCGCGAGGTCTCCCTCAATCTCGAGCAGCGGCGCGCCGAGCGCGACGCTATCGACGCGGACCGGCTGCAGCGCGAGAATGCGCGCCGTGCGGCTCGCGGATTGGCGCCGCTCGCGGATGTCGGCGCTCTCGACGGGGCCGAAGCACCGGATGCCGTGCTGGACGAAGCCGTGGAGATTGCGGCTGACGCGGCTTTGCTGCCTTCGACCCAGGAACCTGCCCGGCTCAGCTGAGCACCCCGCTGATTTCGCAGTTTTTCACGTAAATTCAACAGTTTACGTCTGTTGTCGTTCCTTTAGTGTTATACTTGACTACAACACTAAGGGACCGTAACATACCGCTACCGGCTTTCCAGGAGTTTGACCGTGACCCCCACCGCCTGCCTTCCTGATACCGACCCCGCGCGCTCAACGCGTCGCTGGCGGACCGCCGGCGCTCTGGCTGCCCTGCTCGCCCTGACCGCCTGCGGCAACGCCAACGGCGACAATGGCAAGGACGCGGCGGACAAGGGCGTCGCCGCCGCCGTGCCAGTCGAGGTTGCGGCCACGAAGCGCGCCGAAATGGCGGCCATCTACACGGGCACCGCGCCGGTGGAAGCCGAGCGCAAGGCGTTCGTCATGCCCAAGGTCAAGGGCGAGATCCGGTCAGTGCTCGCGGACGAGGGGAAACGCGTGCGGGAGGGCGAGGTGCTCGCCCGTCTGGACGGCGACCAGTTGCGCCTCGAGGTCGCACTGGCCGCAGCGACGATGCGCAAGCTCGAACGCGACTTTGAGCGCAATACCGAACTGCAGGACAAGGGCCTGATCAGCGCCGTCTCGATCGACAACCTCAAGTACGAACTGGAGGCGGCGAAGGCGTCGTGGGAGCTCGCCCAGCTCCAGCTTTCCTACACGAACATCCGCTCCCCGATCAGCGGCACCGTTACCCAGCGCCTCGACGTGGTCAAGGTCGGCAATACGGTCACGCCGGTCGGCGGCGTGATCGAGAGCGCGGACTCGTCGCTCTTCGTCGTCGAGGACCTCGATTCGCTGATCCTCCGGGTCAACGTGCCCGAGCGCGAACTGGCGAAGCTGTCCGTCGGGCAACTCGCGGAGCTCAGCTTCGACGCCGTGCCGGGACGCACTTTCGCCGGCGAGATCGCGCTGATCAGCCCGTATGTGGATGCGGCGACCGCGACATTTGGCGTACGGATCCGCGTGACTGAGACCGGCGGCCTGTTGCGCCCCGGCATGTTCGCCCGCGTCGCGATCGTCTATGAGCGCAAACTGGACGCACTGCAGATCCCGCGCACGGCGCTGCTCGATGGCGACGGGCCGCCGAAGGTATTCGTGGTGCAGGACGGCAAGGCCGCAGAGCGCTCGGTCAGCCTCGGTCTCAGCAATGGCGCGATGATCGAGGTGGTCGAGGGCCTGAAGGACGGCGAGCAGGTCGTGGTGGTCGGCCAGGGCGCAGTCAAGCCCGGCGCCGCGGTCCGCATCGTCAATACGCCGGCGCGGCCCGCAGCTGCGACGTCAACGGCCGCCAAGGCCGGCTGAGCGCGGGGTTCCCGATGCAAATCGTCGAATTCGCCACGCGCCGGCGCGTGACCATCCTGATGATCACCGTCGCGGTCGTGCTGTTCGGCATGGTGTCGCTGACGCGCCTCAAGCTGAATCTCCTGCCCGACCTGTCATACCCCACGCTGACGGTCCGCACCGACCTCCCGGGCGCTGCTCCGCTGGAGCTCGAGACATTGATCACGCGCCCGATCGAGGAAGCGGTCGGCATCATCCGCAACGTCCGCAGCGTGCGCTCGGTATCGCGCGCCGGCCAGGCAGACGTGCTGCTCGAGTTCGCCTGGGGCACCGACATGGACCTGGCCGGTATCGATGTGCGCGAGAAAATCGACCTGCTGCAGCTGCCCCTGGAGGCTAGCCGGCCGATCCTGCTGCGCTTCGATCCGTCCACCGAACCGGTCATGCGCTATGCCTTCGTCGACACCGATGAATTCGCGGCGTCCAATGCGGCCGAGTCAGGCAGCGTGGAGCGCCTGAAGGGCCTGCGGCGATTCGCGGACGACCGGCTGAAGCCGGACCTCGAATCCGTCGAGGGCTCTGCCGCAGTCAAGATCAGCGGCGGCTACGAAGACGAAATCCAGGTATTCGTGGACCAGCAGCGGCTCGCGCAGCTCAACCTGTCCATCGAGGACATCGCCGAGCGCCTGAGCGAAGAGAATGTCAATCTTTCCGGCGGCCGGCTCGAGCAGGGCACCCAGCGTTTCCTGGTGCGCACGCTGAATGAGTTCACGTCGGTGCAGCAGATGGCGGACGCGATCATCGCGACGGTCGACGGCAAGGCCGTATACCTGCGCGACGTCGCGACCGTCACCAGCGGCTACAAGGACCGCGAGGCCATCACGCGTGTGGATGGCCGGGAATCCGTCGAGCTGGCCATCTACAAGGAAGGCGACGCCAATACCGTGCAGCTCGCAGCCGGAATCCGCGCGCGCATCGAGGAACTCGGCAAGTCGATGCCGCCGGGCAGCGAGCTGACGCTCGTTTACGACCAGTCGAAGTTCATTTCCTCCGCGATCGGCGAAGTGCGCGAAGCGGCGCTGATCGGCGGCATACTCGCCATCCTCGTGCTTTACCTGTTCCTGCGCGATGCACGCGCCACCCTGATCACGGGCATCGCAATACCAGTGTCCGTCATCGGCACCTTCGTGCTGATGTACATGTTCGACCTGTCGCTCAACATCATGTCGCTCGGCGGCATTGCGCTCGCGGTCGGCATGCTGGTGGACAATGCGGTGGTGGTGCTGGAAAACATCGTGCGCCATCGCGAGGAAGGGCGTTCGCGGGTCGAGGCGGCGCGCCTCGGCACCAGCGAGGTCGGCACCGCGATCACGGCAGCGACCCTGACGTCGGTCGCGGTGTTCTTTCCGATGGTGTTCATCACCGGCATCGCGGGCCAGCTGTTCCGCGACCAGGCACTGACGGTCAGCTTTGCGCTCGTCTTCTCGCTGATCGTGGCCATGACGCTGGTCCCGATGATGGCCGCGGGCCGGCCCGAGTTCACGCTGCCCGACCCCGGGCGGACGCCGGGGCGCGCCGCACGCGGCATCGGCTGGGCGCTGTACGGCAAGCGCTGGCTCGCGACCCACGTCTCCAACGGGATGTCGTGGCTGCTTGGCTGGGTGTCGCGGCCGACGCAGGCCGGCTTCGCGTCCGTCGCGAAAGCGTACCTGCCGGCCTTGCGCTGGTCGCTCGAGCACCGTGGACCTGTGGTGCTGATCTCCCTTGCCATGCTGCTGCTGACGGCCGCGCTGCTGCCGCGTCTTGGCACGGAGCTGATCCCGCAGCTGTCGCAGGGCGAATTCATCGCGGACATCCGCCTGGCGCCTGGGACGCCGCTGGAGCAGACCGATCGCGCGATGGCCGCTGCCCAGAGCGAAGCCATGCAGCTCGACCACATCGCCCTTTCCTATGCGGTCACCGGCACCGGCAACCGCCTGGATGCGAGCCCGACGGATGCCGGCGAGAATACCGGCCGCCTGTCGGTCACACTCGAACCCGGCACGACACCGGACGAGGAAACCGCCGCGATCAATGCGCTGCGCGGGAAGTTCGATGAGCTCGCGGGCGTCCAGTACCAGTTCAGCCGGCCCGCATTATTCAGTTTCGCGTCACCGCTCGAGGTCACGATCACGGGATACGACCTCGACCGCCTGCGTCTGGTCGCCGAACAGGTCCGTCTGGATATGCAGGCGAGCGGAACGTTCAGTGATATCAAGTCCACGGTCGAGGCCGGCAATCCCGAGATCCAGATCGTGTTCGACCAGGAGCGCGCAGCGCAGCTCGGCATCACGGTCCGCGAATTCGCCGACCGCGTCGTATCCAGCGTACGCGGCAGCATTGCGACCCGCTACAAGCTGCGCGAGAAGAAGATCGACGTCCTGGTCCGCAGTGTCGACACGCGCGCCTCCTCGGTCGAGGAGATCCGTTCGCTGATCATCAACCCGGGCAGCGGCCGTCCGCTGCCGCTGTCCGCGGTTGCCGACGTGACCGTCGCGACCGGGCCGGCCGAAATACGCCGCACGCGGCAGCAGCGCGTCGCGATCATCTCGGCCAACCTGTCCAGCGGCGACCTCGGCTCCGCCGTCGCCGAGCTGGAGTCCATCGTCGCGGGCATCGAAATGCCGGTCGGCACCAGCGCCGCGGTCAGCGGCCAGAGTGACGACATGGAGGAATCGTTCCGCTCGCTGCAGTTCACGATGCTGCTCGCCGTGTTCCTCGTCTACCTGGTCATGGCTTCGCAATTCGAATCGCTGCTGCACCCGTTCGTGATCCTGCTGACGATTCCGCTCGCCCTGACCGGCTCGGTCTGGGCAATGTTCCTGACCGGCACGACGGTCAACGTGGTCGCCTATATCGGCCTGATCATGCTGGCGGGCATCGTCGTCAACCAGTCGATCGTGCTGATCGACGCGGTCAACCAGGCACGCGAGCGCGGCCTGCCAAAGCACGAAGCCATCATTGAAGCCGCGCGCCTGCGGCTGCGGCCCATCGTGATCACCAAGCTGACGACGATCCTCGGCCTGCTGCCGATGGCCATCGGCCTCGGCGAGGGCGCCGAGATCAGGAAACCGATGGCCATCACCGTGATCGGCGGCGTCGCGATCGCGAGCGTGTTCACGCTGCTGGTCATCCCGGTCGTCTATTCGCTGCTCGATCGCAAGAAGTTCCAGCCGAGCGGCGCCGGCGTCATGCCGCGCGTCGCGACGGAGTCCGGCGGAGGCTGAGTCATGCTG
>JALYJS010000405.1 GCA_030799345.1 Pseudomonadota bacterium
GGACAAGGAGAAGCGCTACGCCTCGATGGACGAGGTCCATGTGGCGCTCGAGCGGTTCTTGTGATTCACTCGCGCGGCAATGCCGCGTATCGACGCCTTTCTGAAGCTCGGTTCGACCCAGGGATGCTCTGACGTCCACCTGGCCGTCGGCGTGCCGCCGATGCTGCGCATGAACGGCGACCTGGTGCCGATCCGGTTCCGCGAACTCGCCGCACCCGAACTCGAGGCCTATGTCACCGAGATCCTTACGCGCAACCTGGCAGACAGGTTCCGCGCGGGCCACGACGTCGACTTTTCGTACGTGTCCGAGGACGGCGGGCGCTTCCGCGTCAACGTCTTCCGCAAGGACTCCGGCGTCGGCGCGGTGTTCCGGACGATTCCAGCTGAAGTTCCGACGCTGGACTCCCTCGCGCTGCCGCCCCTGGTGAAAAAGCTCTGCGACTACCACCAGGGCATGATCCTCGTGACGGGCTCGACCGGCACCGGGAAGTCGACGACGCTCGCCGCGATGATCGATCTCCTGAACACGAACAAGAACCTCAACATCATCAGCCTCGAGGACCCGATCGAATTCGTCCACCGCAGCAAGCAGAGCCAGGTCGTGCAGCGCGAGCTCGGCACGCATCTGCCCACATTTGCCGAGGGCGTGCGCGCGGCCATGCGCGAGGACCCGGACGTGATCCTGGTCGGCGAATTGCGTGATCCGGAAACGATCTCCATGGCGATGACCGCTGCCGAGACCGGCCACCTCGTGCTCGGCACGCTTCACACGACGAGCGCGGTCAAGACGATCGACCGCATGATCGATGCGCTGCCGGCCGACGAGCGCGAGCAGACCAAGAGTTTTCTTGCCCAGGGCCTGATCGCGGTCATCACGCAGGTACTCGTGAAGCGTCCGGAAGGCCGCGGCCGGCGCGCGATCTGCGAAATCATGTTGATGAACCGCGCGATTGCGAAGCTGATCCAGACCGACCAGTCGCACCAGATCCCGGCGCAGCTTCAGACCGGCAAGGACGTCGGCATGGAGCTGATGGACCAGGCGCTGCTCCGCGCCATCAAGGCGAAGGAGATCGATCCGGACGACGCCTATACCTACGCGTCGGACAAGAGGATGTTCTCGAAATTCGTCGTGGACCGCAGCCTGCTGCCGAAATTCGAAACGCTGGAATAGCGGGGCCGCGACTTGGCGAAGATCGACGAATACCTCGAAGAGATCCTGAAGCGCGACGGCTCCGACCTGCATTTCATGGCGGGCGACCCGCCGCGCATCCGTCAGTACGGCAAGCTGTCGAGCCTCAGGACCGAGCGCCTCGGTGTCGACTTCGTGCGCGAGGCCCTGTACGAGATCATGCCGCGCAAGGCGCTCGATCGCCTCGAGACCCGCGACGGCACGGATTTCGCCTACACGCTCGGCACGATTGCGCGTTTCCGCGTCAATGTCCTCCGGCAGCTGAATGGCATGGGTTCGGTGTTCCGCGCGATCCCGTCGAAGGCGCAGACGCTCGAGCAGCTCAAGATGCCGGAGGCAGTGCGAAACCTCTGCAAGGTCTCGAACGGGCTCATCCTCGTGACCGGCAAGACGGGCTCCGGCAAGTCGACGACGCTCGCCGCGATGATCGATGACATCAATGTGCGCGTGAAGGGACACATACTGACAATCGAGGACCCGATCGAGTTCGTGCACCCGCGGAAGAACTGCCTGATCAGCCAGCGCGAAGTCGGCGTCCACGCCGAGTCGTTCGCGACCGCGCTGCTGTCCGCCCTGCGCGAGGATCCGGACGTGATCCTGGTCGGCGAGCTCCGCGACCTCGAGACGATCTCGACCGCGATCACTGCCGCCGAGATGGGCATTCTCGTCATGGCGACGCTGCATACGAATGGCTCAGCCGCGACCGTGGATCGCATCGTCAACGCATTCCCCGCGGACAAGCAGAGCCATGTGCGGACGATGCTTTCGACATCGCTACGCGGCGTCGTGTCGCAGCAATTGATCTCCCGCAAGGGCGCGGCCGGGCGCGTCGCGGCCCTCGAGGTCCTGGTCAACACGCCCGCGGCAGCGAACCTCATCCGCCAGGGCAAGATCGACCAGCTCGAGACGGTGATGCAGGCGGGCGCGGCCGCCGGCATGCGCACGATGGATTCGGCGATCGAGCAACTTTACGACCAGGGATTGATCAGCGGCCGCTCCGCCTACGAGAAGGCCCTCAACAAGTCCAAGTTCGAGTCGCTGCGCGAACAGGACTGACGAAGGCATGGCGCGCCGCATTCTCGTCACCAGCGCCCTGCCCTACGCGAACGGGCCGACGCACCTCGGGCACATGACCGAGACCATCCAGTGCGATATCTGGGTGCGGGCCATGAAGCTCGCCGGGCACGAATGCATTTACGTCTGCGCCGACGACACCCACGGCACGCCGATCATGCTGAAGGCCCAGTCGGAGGGAATCACGCCGGAGGCGCTGATCGAGCGTGTTGGCGCCGAGCGCCGGCGCGACTTCGCCGCGTTTGGCATCGGATTCGACAACTACTACACGACGCACTCGGAGGAGAACCGCCGGCTTACGGTGCGCATGTACGAGGCGCTGTCAAAAGCCGGGCACATCACGCGCCGCAGCGTACGGCAGGCCTTTGACGAGAAGGCCGGCATGTTCCTGCCGGACCGCTACGTCAAGGGGACCTGCCCCATCTGCCGCACGCCCGACCAGTACGGCGACAGTTGCGAGAACTGCAGCGGAACCTACACGCCGCTCGACCTCATCGACCCGGTCTCGGTCGTCACCGGCACGCGCCCCGTGGAGCGCGAGTCGGAGCACTTCTTCTTCAAGCTCGGCAACTTCGAGTCGATGCTCCGGAAGTGGACACGCTCGGGCACGATTCAGGAAACCGTGGCCAACAAGCTCGACGAATGGTTCGAGGCGGGCCTTCGCGACTGGGATGTGTCGCGCGACGCACCCTACTTCGGCTTCGAGATACCGGACGCACCCGGCAAGTACTTCTACGTGTGGCTCGACGCGCCAGTCGGCTACATGGCGAGCTTCGAGAACTACTGCAAGCGCCACGGGATCGATTTCGAGGACTACTGGAAGCCGGACAGCACGGCGGAGCTGCATCACTTCATCGGCAAGGACATCCTTTATTTCCATACGCTGTTCTGGCCGGCAACGCTCGAAGGCGCGGGCTTCCGCAAGCCGACCGCAGTGCACGCCCACGGTTTCCTGACGGTCAATGGCGAGAAGATGTCGAAGTCGCGGGGCACTTTCGTCACTGCGGAGCGCTACCTCGCCGTGCTGCCGCCCGAGTACTTCCGCTATTTCCTGGCCGCGAAGCTCGGCCCGTCCCTCGTCGACGTCGACCTCAATTTCGAGGAGTTCGCGACCCGGATCAATGCCGAACTGGTCGGCAAGCTGGTCAACATCGCGAGCCGATGCGCGAGCTTCATCCATCGCGGGCACGGCGGACGGCTCGCGGACGCACTGCCGGACCCGGGGCTCTATCGCGAGTTCATCGACGCGGGCGTGGGCATTGGCGAGGCCTGGGAATCCCTCGAATACGCAGCCGCCGTGCGGGAAATCATGGCGCTCGCCGACCGTGCCAATCTCTACATCGACCGCAGCAAGCCCTGGCTGGCGGCAAAGGATCCCGCGCGCGCGGAGGAAGTGCAATCGGTCTGCACGCAGGGTCTCAACCTGTTTCGCGTGCTGATGGCCTTCCTGAAGCCAGTGCTGCCGGAGACCGCCAAACGCGCCGAGGTTTTCCTCCGGGCGCCAATCGCGCACTGGGATGACATCGCCGCGCCGCTCCTCGGTACGACGATCGACGAGTACCGGCCGCTTGCGACACGGGTCGATGCGGCGATGCTCGGAAAGCTCGTGGAGACTTCAATGACGGAAACTGCACCGGAATCCCCGCCCGCGCGGCCCGCCGAGATCAGCGCCGAAGACTTCGCGCGCATCGACCTGCGTGTTGCACGAGTTGAAACCGCGGAGTTCGTCGAAGGCGCAGACCGCCTCCTTCGGCTGGTCGTCGATCTCGGCGCCGAGCGCCGCACCGTCTTCGCCGGCATCCGCGGATCCTACGAGCCCGACCAGCTCGTCGGCCGCCACGTCGTGATCGTCGCCAACCTGAAACCCAAAAAGCTGCGCTTCGGCGTGTCCGAAGGCATGGCGCTCGCCGC
>JALYJS010000425.1 GCA_030799345.1 Pseudomonadota bacterium
TCCTCATCACCATCGGCGGCTCCTGGTGCGCGAACTGCCACGACGAGGCGGTATTCCTGCGCGAGCTGCTGGCTGCTCGCGCGAGCCAGGGCCTCGAGGTCATGCAGCTCATGTTCGAGTACACGCCGGATTTCCAGAGCGCCGCGGTCGCCGTGCGTGACTTCACCGACAAGTTCTCGATCGATTACCCGGTGCTGATCGCCGGCACGACCACGGACGACGATGTGCTGAAAAAACTGCCGCAGCTCGCGACGTTCATGGCCTATCCAACGCTGATCGTGATCGGCCGTGACGGCCGCGTGCGCCAGATCCACACCGGATTCAACGGCCCCGCCACGGGCATTCATTACGAAGAACAGAACCACGAACTGACCGCTCTCGTCGAGGCGCTGTTGAACGAGCCGGCCTGACGTTTTTCCGACGACATTCCTAACTGTTTGATTGACATAAACTTTAATTAGGCGATCGGATCATCGTAATGCGAATGGTTCTCATTTATACTCTGGGTCCGTTCTGCAGCGTGTCGAGCGACCCATGCGATCCATCAAGCACCGGCTGCTTTGCGCCGCCATCGGCACCGTTCTCGCGACCGCCGCAGGCGCCGACACCGCACCGCTGACCGGACCATCCATCCTCGATCGCGTCGTCGTCACCGCCTCTTCCATGGGCGCGCGCGAAACCGGCGGCGCCGTGCATTTCCTCGATGCCTCCGTGCTCGAACAGCATTCCCACGGCGACGTGAACCGCGTGCTCCGCCAGGTGCCCGGCCTCAACATCGTCGAGGAGGAAGGATTCGGGATCCGTCCCAACATCGGCATCCGCGGCTCGGGTACCGACCGCAATTCGAAGATCGCCGTCATGGAAGACGGCGTGCCGATCGCACCGGCGCCCTACTCCGCTGCCAGCGCGTACTACTTCCCGCGCCCGCAACGCATGAGCGGCATCGAGATCAGCAAGGGTCCCGCGGCGATCAAGTACGGCCCGCAGACGGTGGCCGGCGCCATCGGCATGTTCTCCTCGCCGATTCCGGGCGCGCCCGGTTCCGGCCTCGACGGCAGGATCGATTTGATCGGCGGCGAGCACGGCAGCCTTCGCGGCCATGCCATCGCCGGCGGCTGGGTGGATGCCGGCGGCTGGGATGTCGGCATGAGCCTCGAGACGCTGCAGGAACGCTCGGATGGATTCAAGAAGCTGGATTCCGGCGGCGATACCGGCTTCCGCATCGAGGATTACGTTGCCAAGCTGGCGTTCCGTTCCGGCGAGGACGCGGTGCGCGCGCAGACGCTCGAACTCAAGTTCCAGCATTCCGACGAGGACTCCGACGAAACCTATCTCGGCCTGACGCAGGACGATTTTCGCGCGGATCCGTTCCGCCGCTATCGCTCGAGCGCAGAAGACGGTATCGAAGTCAAGCACGACACGATGCAGGCGACGCACCGCATCCAGCTGGGCGACAACGTGGATCTGACGACGATCGCCTACCGCACCGACACGGCGCGCACCTGGTACAAGCTGAACGACGTGCGTAACGCCGCCAACACGGCGTTCGTGAGCCTGTCTGACGTGCTTGCAGACCCGGCGGCGTTTTCCGTCGAGTACGCGGCCCTGGTCGGCGCACCCGCGACTTCGAGCGCCGCCGGGGCGCTGCGCGTGCGCAGCAATGCGCGCGACTATTACGCCACCGGCATCCAGACGGTGCTGGGCATGACGTTCGCAACGGGTGCCGTCGCCCACGACCTGGAGCTCTCGGTCCGTTACCACGAGGACGACGAGGACCGCTTCCAGAACGACGACCTCTATCAGATGGTGGACGGCGCCATGGTGCTGACCAGTCCCGGCGCACCCGGCACGCAGGACAATCGCGTGGGCTCCGCTGAGGCCTGGGCGTTCTACGCGCGCGACACGATGCGGGCCGGGCAGTGGACGCTCACGCCGGGCGTGCGCTTCGAGTCGATCTCGCTCAAGCAACGGAACTGGGGAACGGCGGATCCCGGCCGCGACGCCGATCCAGCCGTGGCAAAGAACAACGTCGATACCTGGATGCCCGGCGTCGGTATCACGCGCGCAGTCGGCGAGTCGCTTCGCCTGCTCGCCGGCGTGCATCGCGGCTTCGTCAATCCCGCGCCCGGATCCTCGGCCGATGCCGAACAGTCCTGGAATTACGAGGCCGGGCTGCGGCTCGAGCGCGGCGCGAGCGCGCTCGAAGCCATCGGATTTCTCGTCGACTACGAGAACATCGTCGGCACCTGCACGGCCTCGACCGGAGGTGGCTGCACGATCGGTGACCAGTACGATGGCGGGCGGGCCCGGGCCCACGGCCTGGAACTGGTCGCGAGCCATGACCTTGGCAAGTCGCTCGGCAGCCGGTTCGGGATTCCCCTGTCTGCGGTCTACACCTGGACCGAAGGCGAATTCAGGAACAGCTTCCAGAGCAGCTTCGGCGAATGGGGTGACGTCGTTTCCGGCAACGAGCTGCCGTACGTGCCGGAGCATCAGCTCACGCTGAATGCGGGGCTGGAGACACAGACCTGGCGCGTGTTCCTGACCGTCAATTATGTGGACGAGGCC
>JALYJS010000465.1 GCA_030799345.1 Pseudomonadota bacterium
TTCCTGACGGATCGTGTAGTTGAACCGCGCCTCAAAGGTACCCGGCTTGACGGTGACCTCAGCAACCTGCCGAGCATGGACGAACTGAAACCGGCGGAACGCAGGGCGCTGCGCCTGTCGCTGATAGCGATGCTTGTCGGCGTCCTGTTGCTCATCGGGACTGCGCTGCCCGGGGAATCCGCCTGGCGCTCGCCGGATGGCGCCCTGACTTCCGGTGCGGCACCGTTGATGCAGTCCATCGTGCCGCTGATTTTCCTGCTGTTTCTGCTGCCGGGCGTCGTCTACGGTATTGCCGCCGGTACGGTCAAAAACTCGAGAGATGTCATCGCGGGCATGACCAAAGCAATGAGCAGCATGGGCTATTACCTGGTCATCATGTTTTTCATCGCGCAATTCATCTACGCGTTCGGCCAGTCGAACCTGGGCGTCCTGCTGGCACTGGAAGGAGCCGAAGTCCTGAAGAGACTGGCGATGCCGGCAGCGATAACCATTACCGGAGTCGTGCTGCTGACTGGCTTCGTCAATCTTTTCGTCGGCTCCGCATCGGCGAAGTGGGCGTTGCTGGCACCCATTTTCGTGCCCATGCTGATGCAGCTTGGTATCTCGCCCGATCTGGCCCAGGCGGCCTACCGCATCGGCGATTCGAGCACCAACATCATTACCCCGCTGATGCCTTACTTCCCGCTGGTCGTAGTGTTCTGCCAGCGCTATGTGAAGAACACCGGCATCGGCACATTGACGGCAATGATGTTGCCGTATTCGGTCACGTTCATCGTCGTCTGGACGGTTTTCCTGTTGTTGTACTGGGCGGTGGGCCTGCCACTGGGCCTGCAGTCGAGCTACGAGTACCTGCCTGGCTGATCAGGCAGACGAAAAAAAACGCCCCGGGAATCGCTCCCCGGGGCGCATCGCCGTTTCAGTAGCCGGACTGCACCAGCCCGCCGCGACCGAAGTAGTCGTCGGCGCCGGGCTTGCCCAGGTCGAGCCCGGCCTTACGCATGGCGGAGACCAGCTTCGCGGGGCTCATCGGGCCACCGTTCGCGCTGATAATCAGTGCCGCAACGCCCGCCGCATGCGGGGCCGCCATGCTCGTGCCGGCCGACCAGTACCAGCCATCGTTACCAGTGCTGAAGACGAGGTCGAACACCCAGCAGGGAACGGTTATGCCCGCTACCGTGCAGGGATCTTCACCCGGAACCAGGAAGTCACCGCCGGGTGCCGCGAACTCCACCATGGACGTGCCGTAGTTGGTGTAGCTGGCCGGGTACAGCGTGTCGCGGCCGGCTGGGTCGCCCGCCCAGTTGAAGGGCGCTACCGCGCTGATGCCGATCACGTTCGGCATGCCGGTCATGAAGCGAACCATTCCGCCGTCGCCGTCAAGGTCGTGGGCGTCGTTGCCGGCCGAGACGATCACGGTCGTGCCCTGCTGCGTGGCATAAGTGACCGCCTTGCCGACGGCATTGGCCAGTTCCGAGATGAAGCGCGCGTCGCCCGGGGCGTCGCCCTTGCGGGGGATCAAGGTACCGAGGCTCATGTTCATCACGTCCGCATCCACCGACGCCGCGTGGTAGATGCCGGCGATGATGTCCTCGAACGAACCGGAACCCTCGTCAGTGAGGACCTTCACCAGCACCAGTTCGGCCTCCGGCGCAACGCCGATCACGCCGAAACCGTTGTCCGCAGCCGCGATGGTGCCGGCGGTGTGCGTGCCGTGGCTGAACGGGTCGGGCAGGGTGTACTGGAGGCCCTCACCGGTCATGTCGGCACTGAGCGCGAAGTTGATGTTCGGCACGAGGTCCGGGTGGTCGAGGTCGAAGCCGGTGTCGAGCACCGCGACGCGTGCGCCCGCGCCCCGAACACCCGCGGTCCACGCCTGCTGGGCGCGCACGTAGTTGTGGCCCCACTGCAGGTCAAAGAAGAAGTCGTCGTCGCCGCTGTTCGGGGGAAAGCCGAACTCCGCGCCGAATTCGGGTCCCGCAACTTCCATGGTCGGCCGCGAGACGGTGAAGCCCACGTCCTCGATGACGGCCCTCACGCCCTTGATGGAACTGGCGAATTTGGGATTATCGCTCGAGGCTACTGCCAGGCCGAACGGATAAGTCTTCTCGAGCTTGCCACCAGCCTTGTTGACCTGGGCCGAGAGATCGGCCGGCAGCGACTGATTGGACACGATCAGGTACGACGCGGCGTCCGCCTCGGCCGCGAGCAAAAGGGATGCGGAGGCGATGACCGCGCCGACGGCGCTACGCAGGATGTTCGACATGTAAAGGGCTCCTTCGTGAATGAAAGGGGCAAGCGACGCGTCCCCATGCGCTGGTCCCCAGCGGCAGCCCAGCCCTCTTGTACTTGTGATCAAGAGCTGTGGCTTTGCGGCCCCGCCTCGCAGCGGGTGTGCCCTTATGCTTGCCGTGTGCGCCGACCCTACTCAGGTTTCCACGCGCTGACAAGGTTTACCGACTGCTCGCGACGATGGAACATAATCGCCGCAGTTCCCCTCGCCCATCGTAGCGATCGTACGGCCGGATCACAGGCCCGCGCGGACGCGGGCCTGCCAGGACTCGAGCCAGGCCGGCAAGTCGGCGCCCGGCATCGGCCTGGCGATGAAATAGCCCTGGGCGAAATGACAACCCTCATTGCGAAGGAAGGTCCAGTCTGCTGCATCCTCCACACCTTCCGCCACGGCCGCGATGCCGAGCTGACGCGCGAGCGCGAAACTCGCCTCGCAGATCGCGCGCTTCTTCTCATTGCCGGACGCGCCGTGCACGAAGCCGCGATCCACCTTCAGCTCGTCGAATGGAATGTCGCGCAGCTGCGCCAGCGACGAATGCCCGGTGCCGAAATCATCGATCGACAGGCGAAAACGCTTCAGCCGCAGACGGGTCAGCACGTCGAGCACGGCTACGATCTGCGACATCAACCGGGACTCGGTGACCTCGAGCACGATGGTCGAAGGCGCGATTCCCGCGCGCTCGACCTGCCGCGACAGGAGGTCCGGAAACGCAAGATGCGTCAGGCTCGCCATCGAGACGTTGATGCTGAGGCCGGGACTGAGCCCCTGACCGGCCCATGACCGCAGCTGCACGATCGCCTGTTCAATGACGACCTGCGTCAGGTCGTCGATGTATCCGTGCTCCTCCGCAATGCCGATGAAACGATCGGGATACACGAGGCCGTCGCCGGAGTGCTGCCACCGGACCAGTGTTTCGACGCCGACGAACTGGCCGGTCGACAGGGCGACCTTCGGCTGGTAGTGGTTGACGAGTTCGCGATTCGCGATGGCGCCGGCAATCTCCGCCGGCTGGTAAGCGCGCCCGGTGCGGCGCCCGGCGCCGCCCATCTGCGGCTGCCATTTTCGGATCATCTCCGCCAGTTCTGCGGCCTGTACCGGTTTGTGCAGGTGCCCGAGCGCGGTGATGCGGTGCGCCCGTACCAGCGTTTCGGCCGCCTGCTGGATCGGCTCGTCCTCGCCGCTGGCGAGAATGACGCCGCCGGCAAAGCCCAGTCCCACAACGCTGCGGAGAAACTCGACGCCATCCATGCCCGGCATGTTGAGGTCGAGCACGATGAGGTCCGCCGTGTTCGCACCGTCGCCGAGCCATGCCAGCGCGCGCGCGCCATGCTCGAAAATTACGACCTGACTGACGCCCAGTTGCGTCAGCATATGGTCCATCAGGGCGAGCATGATCGGCTCATCGTCGAGCACGAGGACGCGCAACCCGGCCGGTTCCGTCATCCGCCCTCCAGCAGCGCCATGACTGCGGCCGTTTCAGCCTCGAAGCGCAGCAGCATCTCATCAAACCGCCCGGTCTCGCCGTCAAGGCTCGCGCGCTCGAGCTCGGCGCACAGTTGCCCCAGCCGCAACGCGCCAATGGAGCGCGCGGAGGATTTCAGACGGTGCGACGCCATGGTCACCCGTTGCATGTCGCCGGCACGGCAACCCTCCCGAATCTCGGCGGCCACTTGCGGCAGGCTAGCACGGAAGATGCCGATGATCCGGTGGATGGTCGCGTGATTGCCGCCGACCAGGTCCGACAGCACACCGGGCTCGATCGGCTGCGTGGAATCCGCCGCCGCTACCGCCAGCTTGTATTCGCGCGAACTGGTTTTGCTGGCCGCCGGCAGCCAGCGCTCCAGCACGGCCTGCAGCTCTTTCGGT
>JALYJS010000483.1 GCA_030799345.1 Pseudomonadota bacterium
CTCCAGCGCGGCCAGCGCCTCGTCGTAGCGGTCGACGATACGCAGCGCATTCGCGAGCCCGATCCGCGCCCGGGCCTCGGTCAGCGCATCGGGACGCAGGTCGATGACCTCGCGCAGCGTCGCGATCGCGTCGTGCGTGTGGCCGGTGCGCGTCTGCAGTTCGCCGAGCACGCAGCGCGCCAGGCTGAAGTCCGCCGGCTCCCGCGCGATCTCGCAAGCCTTTTGCGCAAACTCCAGCGCCCGGTCAAGGCGCAGCGAGTCCGCTTCGGCCGCCGCCGCGTCGAGACAGGCGCGCGCCGCGCCGCTGTCTCCGGCTTCCGCGAGGTGCCCAGCTCGCAGCCCCGCGTCGCGACCCGCGTACCAGGCCGCTGCGAGCGCATGCAGCTCGCGACGATTGGACTTCAGCAGCGATCCGTACACGGCCTCGCGCATCAGCGCGTGGACGAACGCGACCTCGCCGCCCTCGATGGCGAGCAGGCCGGCATCAATGAGGCTGTCGAGCGACTGCGCCGCCGCGCCCTGCATCGCGGCCAGCGCCTCGCGCGGAAATCGCAGGCCGAGCACGGAAGCCGCGATCAGCGTCTGGCGTTCGGCGCGCTCGAGGCGCTCCATGCGCGACAGCACCAATGCCTGTACGGTCGCGGGCAACGCCCGCTCGCCGGCATCGGCGGCCCGCAGCAGCTGGTCGAGAAACAGCGGATGGCCCTGCGCGCGCGCGATGCAGTCGGCGACCAGCGCTTCCGGCAGCTTTGGATAACTCGCGGCCAGTTCCAGCGCCTCGTCGTCGGTGAGCGGCGCGAGATCGAGCGTCGTCAACGGACAGCCACGCGCCCGCGCGCGCCAGGCCGCGTCGATCGGGTCCTCCTCGGGCCGTGTCGACAACACGAGGAGCGCCGGCTGGGTCGCGACCGCCGCCGCAAGCTCACCGAGCCGCGCCGCTTCCTCGCCGCCTGCATAGTGAAGGTCCTCGATGATGAGCAGGAGCGGCGCGGACCGGCAGGTGACCTCGATCAGCCGGCGCACCGCCGCGATGCGACCGTGCTCGAGTGCCTGCGGATCGACATTGCGCTCGATCGACGCCTGGTCCGCCGAGAGCGGTGCACCGGCGAGTCCGCTCGCGTGCAGGATGTCGTCCGGGTGCAGCCGGCCGGATTCGATGGCCGTTATCACCGCGCCACGCTTTTCCTCCGGCGTCGCATCGAGCTCGATGCCGAGCAGGCTCGAGAACAGTGCCGCGAGCGGACGGCGCGCCTTGATCTGGCCGAAGTCGAGCACCTGCACGCGATGACAGCCCGCGCCTTTCGCCTGCGCCGCATCGGCGAGCGCCTCGAGCAGGCGCGTCTTGCCGATGCCGGCCTCGCCGCGGATCAGGATCGTGCGGCCGCGGCGTGCGGCGCTGGTGCGCTCGAACAGCGACACGATCAGCGACAGTTCCGCGTGACGCCCGGCAAACGGCGCGGCGCGCGGATGCAGCGCGCGGCGCAGGTCCTCGGCAAGCAAGGTTTCGCCGGGCGCCGCCTGCACGGCGAGTGACTCCGCTTCGAGCATCGGGTGACCGGCCAGCGGAAACGGCCCGTTTGTGCGCTCGGGCAACAACGGCCCCTGCGCGACCCCGATCGCGATGCCTGGAAGCGGCAGCCGGCTGTCGGCAAAAGCCTGGTGCAGCGCGCGTGCGGTGCAAAGTGCGCGATGCGGCTCGTGCCCGCTCAGCTTGTCGAGCCCGAACACCGCGTGCACGCGATCGCCCGAGAGGCGGTCCGCGACACCGCCGTAGTCCGCCACGCGTGCATCGAAGGATTCCTGCAGGCGCTGCGTCAGTTCGCGCGCAGTCTCGGGATCGAGGCTGCGGCGGTACTCGGCAAGCCCGATGAGCCGCGCCGTCAACACGACGCCGTTGCGCAGCATGCGGTCGTCGCCCTCGGGCGCGGCGACTTCCGGTTCCTCGAGATCCGCCGGCAACGCATCGAAGTCGGCGCCCGCCGCCGCGCGGCGCCGCTTCATCAGTTCGCGATAAAGCGTTTCCGTCGCGGGTTCCGGCGACAGATCGAGTTCGCGGCGCAGGATCGCGCGGCATTGCTGGTACTGGCGCAGTGCGTCGGTATAACGGCCCGCGCGTGCAAAAGCATCCATCAATTCGCGGTGCGCCGGCTCGTTGACGGGCTCGAGCGCTATCAGGCGCGAGAGCGCATCGATCTCGCCGGCGCTGTCGCCGGCTTCGCGGCAGAGCCGCACCAGCATCTGCATCGCGGAGGAGATATCGCGGCGCAGGCTCCGGCGTTCCGCGGCAAGCCATTCCTCGAACGCATCCGAGCGCGCATCGAAACCCTCGAGCAGCCCGCTCGTGGCGCGGGACTGCGCGGCTTTCAACGAGGCCAGCGTGGATTCCGCGAGCAGGGAGCGGAGCTCCAGCACGTCGATGTCGAGCTTCGAGACATCGAGCGCCACCTGCATCGAGTCGGCGACCAGAACCGCCCGGGCCGGCTCCGGCAGCGCCCGGCGGATGGCGGACAGCGCCTGGCGCAGGCTGGTGCGGGCGAGCTCCGCGTCGGCGTCCTCCCAGAGCAGGGCCGAGAGCTTTTCACGGCTCTGGGACGCGCCCGCCTGCAAAGCCAAAAAAGCCAATAATGCCCGTGCCTTACGCGCAGTCAGCGGCAGCGGCCGGCCGGTGCGGTCGCGGAATTCGCAGCTTCCGAGGAGCTGGAACTGGAGCAGCGGCAAATTCTGTTCCCCCGTGGACCCGCCAGTTTTCACGCTTTTTTCACGCCTGTCGAGACGGTCCCCTCACGGCCGCCGCCTATAAATGCAACCCACAAGGAGACCCCACATG
>JALYJS010000494.1 GCA_030799345.1 Pseudomonadota bacterium
TAAGCGCGTAGATCCTTCGCGCGCAGGTCACGTACGGTGCGCGGGTACTGATCGTGATCGGGCCGGTATCGGCCGATGGAATTGGCCAGGCGGTTCAGCGTCGGCAGTTCCTGCGTGCCCTCGACCTGACTGTGGCTGGCGAGAATCTGCTCGATCAGCGTCGAGCCGGAGCGCGGTAATCCGACAATGAAGATGGGTGCGGCAGACTCGTGGCCGGCGCCGGCGTGCCGGTCGATAAACTCGCGATCGAACACCTCGATGATGTGGTCGTGTCGCGTGTCGACCATCACCGGGTCGTGAAATACCTCCTTGCGCTGTTTCCGGTTGCCCGTGTCGTAGTAGTGCCAGGCGCGATCGTAGTCGCCCTTGTCCTCCCACGCCTTGCCCAGCGCAAAGCAGAAGTGAATTCTGGCGCTGTCGGTGAGGTCGTCGCGCTTGACCTGCTCCTCCATCGCGTCGACTTCGGCGTCCTCAAAGCGAAACACCTTGAGGTTGGCCATGCTCCAGTAGACCTCGCCGAAATCCGGCTTCGCAGCGATCGCGGCTCGATAGGCGCTTAACGATCCGGACTGGTCGCCCAGTGTCTTCAGTACGTGACCGAGTCCCATCTGTGCGCCGGGCGCGCCGTGATCCAGCCCGACCGCGCGTTCATACGCTTCGCGGGCCTTCTCGACTTCACCGGCGAATGCGTGCGCATTGCCGAGGCCGGTCCATCCGGGTACGAGCTTCGGCTCAAGGGCCGTCACGCGGCGGAATACCTCGACCGACTCGCGATGGCGCCCGGCATCGTGCAGTAACCCGCCGAGCATCATCCAGACGGCGGTGTAGGCCGGCGCCAGCTCCGTCGCGCGGCGCAGCAGTGCTTCCGCATCGCCGAGCCGTTCCTTGTCCTGCACGTAAACCTGCGCCAGGCAGCGCATGGCATCGACGTTGTCCGGACTCTCGCGCAGCGCGGCGCGAAGCGTCTCGACCGCTTCGGGCTTACGGCCGGAACGCAGGTGATCGAGCGCGATCGCGACCTTGCCCTTGTCGGGGTCCTGTTCGAAGTACTCCTCGAACGCCGCATCGGCACTTCGTCCCTGGCCGAGGGCAGCCAGCGCCTCGCCCAGCTTGCGGTGCGCGAGCGGTAGTCGGGGTTCCAGGCGGATCGCCTCCCGGAAGCACGGCACCGCCTCGTCGAAGCGCTGCTGCATCGCCAGCACGCTGCCCAGGTCTTCATGCAGGTGCGGAAAACCGGGCTGCAGCGAGATCGCCTGACGAATCGTCTGCTCGGCCTCGGGAAAGCGGGCCTGCTTCAGGAGCGCGTGGCCGAGCAGCCGCAGGTGATCGACGCTGCCCGGATACTCCTGAAGGTACTCGCGGCAGGCGACTTCGGCGCGCAATGGACGATTCGCCCGCATCGCCTCGAGCGCCGCGGCAATGCTGGCTTCAGCCGTTACTTGAGGTACTTGTCGAACCACTCGATCACGCGCTCTGCGTAGTCCCGCTCGAACTCCGCACTCCAGCCGCCATGATGGGTGTCGGGATACACGACGAGCTGCGTGTCGATACCGCGCTGGCGCAGCGACTGGTAGAAGAGCTCCGCATTCAGCACCGGCACGTTCCAGTCTTCGCGCCCGCCCAGGAAAATCGTCGGCGTCGTCACCTTGCCTGCCTGCAGCAGCGGCGAGAGTGCATCGTATTTCTCGCGGTTTTCCCAGGGCACACCAAGCTCCCAGTTGTACCACTTCTGGTAGATGTCATGACCATAGTTGGCAATGATCAGGCTGTGCCCGGCGCCTGAGGCTGCCGCCTTGAAACGGTCGGTGCGCGTGATGACCGTGTTGGTCATGTAGCCGCCATACGAATAGCCGAAGACGGCGAGCCGGTCCGGGTCCGCATAGCCCGCCTCAATGGCATGGTCCACGGCCGCAATGACGTCGTCGTAGTCCGTGATGCCCCAGGTCCGGTAGATCGCGCGGACGAAGTCCCGGCCGCGACCCGTCGAGCCGCGCGGATTCGGCTCCACGACGACGTAGCCATTCGCTGCGAAGTACTGCGCTTTGACATCGTAGCCCCAGGCGAACTGGCCGACCGGCCCGCCGTGAATGTGGAGAATGGTCGGGTACCGGCGTCCCGCAACGAAACCGGGCGGCTTGGTCACGAGCGCCTCGACCCGCGTGCCATCGGCACTGCGAAAGCTCACTTTCTCCTTGCTGCCGATCGCGACCGACTTCAGGAACTCGTCATTGATGCCGGTGAGCCGTTTCAGCCGGCCCCTGGCGAAACCATGAAGCTCGGGTGCGCCGTTGCCGTCGGCGAGGCTGAGCACGAGTGCGCCGCCAGGCGCGAGATCCATCGCTGTCACCTGGATGTCGCCGCCAACCACGTCTTCCAGCTTTCCATCACCGGGCCGGACGCGGCCGATGCGGCTGCCGCTCTCGAAGTCGTAGATGAAATAGATCCACTGGCCGTCGGGTGCCCAGCGGAACGAACTGATCCAGGGATAGAGTGATGCCGTGAGCACGCGGGCATCGCCGCCGCCGGCGGAAATCACAGCGAGCTGAGGCATGCCATAGACGCCGTCTTCGGCGGTCAGAAACGCGATCAGCCTGCCGTCCGGGCTCCAGGCGGGATTGCTCTTGGTCGCTTCGTCGTCGGTCAGGCGCACGAGCGACTGGCCGCGATCCGTATTGTCTGCGGCGACCAGCCAGAGATCGGTCCGGTAGGTGGCGTCCGTTTCCTGTTCCCGGTTGCTTACGAAAACCACGGTCTTGCCGTCCGGCGACCAGTCGGCATCCGATTCGCTGTACGCACCTGAGGTCAGCGGCATCAGCGTTTTCGAAGCCACATCGTAGGAATACAGGTGTTCGGTGCGATCGCCGGTCAGGTAGCCGTCGCCGGCGTCTTCCTTGAACTCGAGCCGCGTGATCACGAACGGTTTCGGTTCCGCCTTGGCGGCCTTCTTCGCATCATCTGTCCCCGCCTTCTCCGCCTCCTTGAGCGACTCGTCAGTGAAGCGCAGCAACAGTTTCGATTCATCGCGGGAAAAATTCAGGGACTCGATGCCTTGGCTGAACGTGGTCACGGGCGCTGCTTCGCCGAATTCAGCGACTGGCAGCTTCCACACCTGGTTCGAGCCGCCGCGGTCCGAGAGGAAATACAGCGAACGCCCATCCTTCGACCAGTACGGGTCCCAGGCCGCGCTGTCCGCAGCCGTGACCGCACGCGGCGTGCCGCCGGCCGCCGCAATCACATGGATACGATCATCCACCACGTAAGCGATCTGCCGGCCGTCGCGCGAAAGAACCGGGTCGTCGGGGGAATGGAGAGAGCGGAAGTCGTCCGAAGTCACGGCGCGCGGGAGGGCAATCGCGCGGCGCAATGCCTGGCCCGGATACCTGCCGGTCGCCTTGCCCTCATCAAATACAGCCTGCCCGTTGACCCACAC
>JALYJS010000525.1 GCA_030799345.1 Pseudomonadota bacterium
CTCGATCGCCGTCGGCCTGGCGGTCGGGCTGGTGCTCTTGGTCGGCGCGCCGCGCGCATCGCTCGCGCGCGAGGTCGTCGACCACATCACGCACGAGCCAGGCACGATGGCGGGCACCGCGCCGCTCGCGCCCGTGGCGCTCACCGGCGTGCTCGGGCCGGAAGGCGCAAGGCTGCGCCCCGGCGTCGGCGACGTCACGTTCGCGGCCCGCTGCCTGCACGACGGTCACGTGGTACCGCATCTCGTCGTGCGCATGCCGGAAGGCGTGGTTACGGTGCTGCTGCTCGGCCATCGCGACATCGGCAAGCCGCTGCGGATCGAGGACCAGGGACTGATCGGCATGGTGCTGCCCGCGCCGCGCGGCAGCATTGCCATCGTCGGTGAGAATCTCGCGGACCCGGAAGGCGTCGCGCGCAAAGTGTTCGAAGCGGTGGATTGGGGCGTCTGATCCCGGCCACCGGAATGTCAACCTAGGAGATCTATCCATGTCGAATCGAGTGAACAGGAAACCGGTGGCCGTCGCGATTGGCGCGGCGCTCATCTCGTCCATTGCAGTCGCTGGCGTGGCCCAGGCCAGTGCCTACGCCGTCAGTGCGCTCGGCACCGGCTACATGCTGGCTGCCGGCGAACCGCAGGCCACGCCCGCGACGCCGGCAACGCCGGCTACGCCTCCCGACGAGAAGGCCAAGGAGGGTAAATGCGGCGAAGGCAAGTGCGGTGCCGACAAGAAGGGCGAGGGCAAGTGCGGCGAAGGCAAATGCGGTGAAGGCAAGTGCGGCGCCGACAAGAAGGGCGAAGGCAAGTGCGGTGAAGGCAAGTGTGGTGAAGGCAAGTGCGGCGCCGACAAGAAGCCGGCGGATGAAGAGAAGCCGAAGACCTGAGGGATCGCAATCGGTGCGCGGTGCTCCGCGCGACAGGGCGGCAGCCGGTGATCCGGCCGCCGCCTTTTTTATTCCCCGGCGATCATCGCGACGCGCGTGCGGCCGGCGCCATCCGGTGCGAATACCCGGTGCAGGGCGGGCAGCGCCTCGCGCAGATCCCGGTCGAGCTGCCAGGGTGGCTCGAGAATCACCAGCCCGGATCCGTTCAACCCCGCACGCGAATCGTCCGGGTGCACGCAGAGCTCGGCAACGAGCAGGCGGCGCATGCCGGCATCGATGAGGCGCCGATGCAGCCGGGCAGCCACCGCGCCGATCTTGATGGGATACCAGGCCATCAGGACGCCCTGGGGCCAGCGCGCCGACGCGGCAACCAGGGCCTCGGCGACGCGGGTAAAGTCCGCTTCCTGTGCCTCGTAAGGCGGATCGATGATCGCGAGCCCGCGGCCGGCGGCTGGCGGCAAGAGCGCGCCCAGCGCCTCGAATCCGTCGCGGCAATGCACGGCGAAGCGCGCATCGCCGCGCAGCTCGCCGCGCAGGCGTTCCGTCTCGACCGGCAGCAGCTCGCAGAATGCAGCGCGGTCCTGCGGGCGCAGCAGCATCCGGGCGAGGAGCGGCGAGCCGGGATACTGCTGGGGCGGCCCTTCCGCGCCGTCATTGAATGCGCGCACGAGCTCGAGATAGCGCGTGACGGACTCCGGGAGATTCAGAGGCGCCGCCGTGGCGAGCTTCAGGATGCCGCGGCCCGCCTCGGGCGCGGTGTCGCGCGAACCGAGGTCATAACGCCCGCGGCCCGCATGCGTGTCGAGCAGGAACAGCGGCCGCTCCTTCTGCATGAGCCGGTCGAGCGTCGCGACCAGCGCGACATGCTTCATCACGTCGGCGAAGTTGCCGGCGTGGCAGGCATGCCGGTACTTCACGTCCCGGCGAGCCAGTCGCGCGGGCGCAGGTAATCGCGGTACAGCGATTCCTCCGGCGAGCCGGCCTCCGGCTGCCAGCCGTACTCCCAGCGCACGAGGGGAGGTAACGACATCAGGATGGACTCCGTGCGCCCGCCGCTCTGCAACCCGAACAGCGTCCCCCGGTCGTGCAGCAGGTTGAACTCGACATAGCGGCCGCGGCGGTAGAGCTGGAATGTGCGCTCGCGCTCGCCATACGGCGAGTCGCGCCGCCCGGCGGCGATCGGCAGCCAGGCTTCGAGGAAGGCGTTCCCCACGCGTCGCGCAAAGGCAAAGCAGGCATCGAATCCCCATTCGTTCAAGTCATCGAAGAAGAGCCCGCCGACGCCGCGGGTCTCCCGCCGATGCGGCAGGTAGAAATACCGGTCGCACCAGTCCTTGTAGCGCTCATAGGTGCCGGCGGGGCAGGGAGCGCAGGCCTTGCGGGCGCACTCGTGCCAGTGACGCACGTCGGCGAGCACGGGATAAAAAGGTGTCAGGTCGAAGCCGCCGCCGAACCACCAGGCCGCCGGGGCGGTGGCGGGTTCCGCGATGAAAAAACGCAGGTTCATGTGCGTGGTCGGCACATGGGGATTGTGCGGATGCAGCACGAGCGAGACACCGGTCGCCGAATAGGGTGCGCCTGCGAGTGCGGGCCGTGCGTGGGTCGCGGAAGCGGGCAGCGCGTCGCCCGTGATTTCGGAAAAGTTGACGCCACCCTGCTCGATCAGCGCGCCGTCCGTGAGTACTCGCGACTCACCCCCGCCCCCCGCCGGTCGCTGCCAGCGGTCGCTGCCGAAACGCCCCCGGCCGTCGGCCTGCTCGATGGACGCCACGATCCGCTGCTGCAGATCGACGAGCCAGGCACGGACGGCGGCGCGATCCGTCACAGCCTATTCCGTGGCAGCGCGGGCCTTGGCCTCGCCTTTGCGCGGCGCCGCCTTCTTCCTGGCCGCTGCGGGCTTCGCGGCGGCCTTCGCTTTCTTCTTCGCCGGTTTCTCCGCAGGCGTCGCGGGCGCGGCGGCCGTGGCGGACGCTGCGTCAGTGGCCGTAGCGTCGGTGGCCGGCACGGCGGCTTTCTTGCGGCGGCCGAATCGGCCCTTGCGTTCCGGCGCGGCCGCGAGCAGTGCCTGGCATTCCTCGAGCGTCAGCGAGGCGGGCTCGCGCTCCTTCGGCACCTTCGCATTCTTCTTCTTGTCGGTGACGTAGGGACCGTAGCGGCCTTTTAGGATCTGGATCCCGTCGTCCGGGAAATCCTTGATGGTGCGCTCCCGGTCGGCGGCGAGCTTGGCCTCCACGATCTCGAGCGCGCGCGGCAGCTCGAGCGTGAAGGGATCGTCTTCCTTGATGGAAGCGTACTTGGCCCCGAACTTCACGTAGGGGCCATACTGGCCACGGCCGATGCTGATCGGCACGCCGTCCGGACCGGTGCCGAGATCGCGCGGCAGTGACAGCAGCATCAGCGCGTCGTCGAGTGTCACGTCGTCCATGCGCTGGCCCGGCAGCAGGCTCGCAAAGCGCGGCTTGTCCGGATCGGTGCGCGATCCCTGCTGGACGAACGGCCCGTAAGCGCCCATGCGCACGGTGATCGGCTTGCCCGACACCGGGTCGCGGCCGATCTCGCGGGATTCCGCGACTTCCTCGCGGCTCACCGACTTCGTGATGTGATCCACGGCCTTGATGAACGGCTTCCAGAAGCGGGCGAGTTCCAGCTGCCATTCCTTCTCGCCGTTCGAAATCTCGTCGAGCACGTCTTCCATCTGCGCGGTGAAACCATATTCGACGTACGTTCCGAGATACTTGACCAGGAACTTGCTGACGATCTTGCCGATGTCGGTCGGGATGAATGCGCGCCCGGTCATCTCGACGTAACGGCGATAGCGCAGCGTCTCGATGATCGATGCGTAGGTGGACGGCCGGCCGATGCCGTGGCTTTCGAGCGACTTGACCAGCGAGGCCTCGGTATAGCGCGGCGGCGGCTGCGTGAAGTGCTGCTCGGGCCGCAACGTCTCGAGCACCACCCGGTCGCCCGCCTCGAGTGGCGGCAGGCTGCGATCGTCCTCGCTCTCGACGTCGGTGTCGTCCTCGTCGTGATCCTCGTGATAGGCCGCGAGGAACCCGGGTTCGAGCAGCGTCTGGCCGTTCGCGCGGAACACGTGCCGCTTCGCGCCGGTCGCTCCCGGCGCGCCCGCGAGGAGGTCGACCGCGACCGTATCGAACACCGCGGGCGCCATCTGGCAGGCGACCGCACGTTTCCAGATGAGGGCATAGAGCCGGCGCTGGTCGTCGTCAGGCAGGTCCTGTTCCGCCTTCTGCGGGGTTTCCGATGCGACGGTCGGCCGGATCGCCTCGTGCGCCTCCTGGGCGTTCTTGGATTTCGTCTTGTATTCGTTGATGCCGTCGGACAACGCCTTTTCGCCGAAGGTCGCCTTGATCATGTCGCGGATCTCTGTGACCGCGTCCTTCGACAGCGACACCGAGTCGGTGCGCATGTAGGTGATGTGGCCCGACTCGTACAGCCGCTGCGCGGTCTGCATCGTCCGCCGCGCCGTGAAGCCGAGCTTGCGCGCCGCTTCCTGCTGCACCGTCGAGGTCGTGAACGGGGGGGGCGGATTGCGCCGCTTCGGCCTGCGCTCGACGCTCTCGACCGTCAGCACGCCGTCTGCCGCGGCGATGATCGTGCGCTCGACCTCGCGCGCATCGGTCTCGTTGGTGATGCTGAAGCGCGACTTCTGCGTGTCGGCCTCGACCTTTTCGCCGCGGTATTCCACGAGCCGCGCCGGGAACTTCGACTTGTCCTTCGCGGCATCGGCCTCGACGGTCCAGTATTCCTGCCTGATGAAGCGCGAGATTTCCTCTTCGCGCTCGCAGATGAGCCGTAGCGCCACGCTCTGCACGCGGCCCGCGGAGAGTCCGGGCTTGATCTTCTTCCACAGCAGCGGCGACAGGTTGAAGCCGACCAGGTAGTCGAGCGCACGCCGTGCCTTGTAGGCATTGACGAGGTTCTCGTTCACGCCGCTCTCGGCCTCGGCCACCGCTGCGCGCACCGCGTTCCTGGTGATTTCGTAGAAGCGCACGCGCTTCAGGGCCTTGCCGTCGAGTGCGCCGTGCTCGCGCAGGATCTCCGACAGGTGCCAGGATATCGCTTCGCCTTCGCGGTCGGGGTCGGTCGCGAGGTAGAGCGCGCTCGCCTTCTTCATCGCCCGTTCGATCGCGTCGACCTTTGGCCGGCTCTTCTCGATCATCTGGTAGGACATCTCGAAGTCGCGTTCGGGATTGACCGCACCTTCCTTCTCGATCAGGTCGCGCACGTGGCCATAGGACGCGAGCACCTCGAAGTCCGCGCCCAGGTACTTCTTGATGGTCTTCGCCTTGGCCGGCGACTCCACGATTACGAGGTTTGAGGCCATTCTTATCCGTTAAATCCTGTCGTCCCCAGAAATGCCAAAGCCGCGGGCCCGGCCGCGGCTCTCTGGCCGAACCGGGCAAACTGCGTTCAGTGCATCGCGTCCCGGCGCTCGTCGAAGACCAGATCTTCCATGCGCTGGTAGGCGGTTTCCTGGCCCGGCTGGCTGAACAGCACCATCAGGACCACCCATTTGAGCTGCTCGATATCGATGTCGTCGGCCTCGAGCGCGAGCAGACGGTCGATCACGACCTCGCGCTGGGCCGCGGACAGGATGCCCAGGTTCTCGAGGTGCAGCAGGTAACCGCGCACGTCGGTGTCGAGCCGGACCTGCTCCTGACCGCTGAACACGCGGACCGCCCGCGCCGTGCCTTCGGACAGTACGCGATCGGGATCCGACGCCAGGCTCTCGAGCCAGATCAGCGCGCGCTCGATGTCGGCCTCGGGATAACCGGCCTGCTCGAGCTCCAGCTTGAGCGACTCGCGATCCGGCGTGGAGTCGTCCTCGGCATCCAGGAAATTTTCAAACAGGTGAATGAGGATGTCGAGCACGCTGTCCTTCATTTTGTCCGCCTCGGTGCAGTGCGGCAGTAACGCCCGCCGGTCAGCGACTCGATCCGCCCGGCGAGCTCGAGCATCTGCAAGGTCGAGACCACGGCGTGCGCTGCAAGCCCCGTGCGTTCGACCAGCCTGTCGAGGTCCGCCGGCCCGAAACCGAGCGCATTCAACAGCATTTCCGCGCCGCTGTCCAACCGGAGGGCGTCGCTTTCAGCGACATCCGGCGTTCCGGACGCGGTTTTTACGGGCGGCGAGACCGGCGAAAATCCGAGCACGGCGAGCACATCGTCGGGTGTTTCGACGAGCGCCGCGCCGTCTTTTATCAGGCGATGACAGCCGCGCGCGAGGGCATTATGTATGGAGCCGGGAACCGCGAGAACGTCGCGCCCCTGCTCGCCGGCAAGCCGCGCAGTGATCAACGATCCCGAGCGTGCCGCCGCCTCGATCACGAGCACGCCGCGCGAAAGCGCCGACATCAGCCGGTTCCGCTGCGGGAAGTTCACGGCGAGCGGTGGCGTGCCCGGCGGAAACTCCGACACCAGAGCGCCGCGCGCCACGATCGAGGCCGCGAGCGAGGCGTGCTCCGCCGGGTACACACGATCGAGACCGGTGCCGCAGACGGCGATCGTGATGCCGCCCGCATCGAGCGCGCCGCGATGGGCGGCGGCATCGATGCCTAACGCAAGGCCGCTCGTGATCGCAATCCCCGCCGTCGCGAGCGCCGACGCAAACTCGAATGCCGTCTCGCGACCGGCGGCCGTCGCCGAACGACTGCCCACGATGGCGATCTGCGGTAACACCAGGACTGCCGGATCCCCGGAAACGAACAGCAGCTCTGGACAGCCCGGCACCGCCGCCAGCTGCGGCGGATACCGCGGATCGTCCCGCGTGAGCACGACCCACCCTGGCTGTAAATCTCCGTCACCTGCCGTTGGCATTCGCCGATCGTGAGCGACTTGCCCCTGCCCTGTGATTGGCAAAATTGTCCAAAGCCGGCACAAACTCGGGCAAGCAGAGGGCGTGGCGGGGTCCCGAGCGGGCGAATTTTCTTATTCTTCTCCGTTGAGCGAGCGAGGGAACCCCGCCAGCCCTCTGCTGGCCCGGATTACGGCATCGGCAACGGATACTTCAGCCCACTCGCGCAGTTGAAAAGGACTGTCGTTTCGTCCGCGGTGATCTGGCCGGCAGCGAGCGCGGCTTTCCAGGCGGCGTAGGTGGCGGCGCCCTCGGGACAAAGCAGCAGTCCGTCGTTGCGGGCGACCTCGACGAGCGCAGCGGTGATCGCTTCGTCCGCGACGGCGATCGCGAATCCTTTGCTTTCACGAACAGCGCGAAGGATGAGGAAGTCGCCGATCGCGGCGGGCACCCGGATTCCGGCCGCGATCGTGTGGGCATCCGGCCAGAGTTCGGCGTGGTCGAGACCGCGCTCCCACGCCCGGACGATCGGGGCGCAGCCGGACGCCTGCACCGCGACCATTCGCGGCCGCCGGGAATCAATGAAGCCGATGGCTTCGAGTTCGTCGAATGCCTTCCACATGCCGATCAGCCCGGTACCGCCGCCGGTCGGATAGAAGATGACGTCGGGCAGCGTCCAGCCAAGCTGTTCGGCGAGTTCCAGCCCCATCGTCTTCTTGCCCTCGATGCGGTAGGGCTCCTTCAGCGTCGAAGCATCGAACCAGCCCATGCGCTCGCGGCCTGCGGCGACCATTCGTCCGCAGTCATTGATGAGCCCGTCCACCAGCGAGACGTTCGCGCCGGCGAGCGCGATCTCGCGCACGTTGATCTCCGGCGTGTCGGCCGGGCAGAAGACGTGGCACTCGATGCCGGCCGCGGCGCCGTAGGCCGCGAGCGCCGCGCCCGCATTGCCGTTCGTCGGCATCGCCATGCGCGTGACGCCGAGCTCCTTCGCCATCGAAACCGCGAGCGCCAGCCCGCGCGCCTTGAACGAACCCGTCGGCAATCGGCCTTCGTCCTTGACGATGAGCCGCTTGGCGCCCGCCTGCCGCGCGCTCGCGGCGAGTTCGACCAGCGGGGTAATGACTTCTCCGAGCCGCACGACATTTGAACTGTGGCGCACCGGCAGGAACTCGCGATACTTCCAGAACCCGCCGTCGCGCCCTGCGAGCGCTTCCTTCGCAACTGCCCGCCGAACACCCTCGAGGTCATATCTCACGAGCAACGGTTTGCCTGCCTGCGACAAGCCATGCAGCACATCCGCCGGGTAGCGTTCGCCGGTCCCACTGCACTCGAGATGGGTAACAAACGTCTCGTACTCGCTCATCGCAAGAAGATTACCAGCCCGCTTGCCGGACATGACAGACGCCGATACGGCCGGCTCGGAGCGGTCGCGCGGGGTCGCTCGCTCGTTCGCTCAGCAGAACCGGAAAATTCGCTCACTCGCGACGATCCCGCGCTCCGCTCGCGCGCCGGCCTTGCCGCCACCTGTCGTGCGCAGCCGCGGGCGGGAAACCCGTGAGCGAGCGAATTTTCCTATTCTTCTCTGC
>JALYJS010000004.1 GCA_030799345.1 Pseudomonadota bacterium
CGGCCCCCAGAGCGCGGACACGCCCGCCGACATCGCCGTGTACGGATTGCAACCCGTGCTGCCGGCGAGCCGTACGGTCGAGGTGCTGGCATTCTGTTCGTGGTCGGCGTGCAGGATGAAGAGCAGGTCCAGCGCCTTTGCATGCAGCGAATCCACGGCGTAGGGCTCGCAGGGGACCGCGAAAAACATGTGCAGCATGTTCGCGCAGTAATCCAGGTCGTTGCGCGGGTAGATGAATGGCTGGCCGAGCGCGTGCTTGTACGCGGCGGCGGCGATCGTCGGTATCTTCGCGATCATCCGGTGCGAGAAGATCTCGCGGTGCCGGTCGTCGCTGATGTCGGTCGTGTCGTGATAGAAAGCCGCCAGCGAAGCGACGATCGTCGCGACCATCGCCATCGGGTGCGCGTTGTGGTGGAAGCTGCGGTAGAACCGCAGCAGCCATTCGTTCAGCATCGTGTGGCGGGTGATCGAGTGCGTGAATGCGTCGAGCTCGGCAGCGCTCGGCAGCTCGCCCTTCTGCAGCAGGTACGACACCTCGAGGAACGAACTGTGCTTGGCTAGCTGTTCGATCGGATAGCCGCGATACAGCAGCATGCCCGCGTCGCCATCGATGTAGGTGATCGCGCTCGAGGTTGCCGCGGTCGCCATGAAGCCGGGGTCGTAGGTGAAGACCCCGTGATCCTTCGAAAGTGAAGAGATGTCGAGGACGTCCGGGCCCACAGAACCCGGCAACGCGTCGAGTTCGCTCGACCGTCCGGTCGCCAGGTTCGTCAGCTGATATTTCTTGCTGGTCATCGGTTCAGCTGCGCAGACTGTCACGCAGTTCCGCGGGAATCAAGGCTGCTTTGGTCGCATGGCCTAGAATGCGCGGATGAGCCCGGCGATCGCCGTCTACGTGCATCTTCCGTGGTGCGTGCGCAAGTGCCCTTACTGCGATTTCAACTCGCATGCGGCGCCCGCGTCGATTCCTGAAGACGCCTATGTCACGGCGCTGCTTGCGGATCTCGACGGCGACCTCGACCTCGCCCGCGGCCGCGCAGTCGGCAGCGTATTCCTGGGCGGCGGAACACCGTCGCTTTTCAGTGCCGACGCGATCGCGGCGCTGATCCGGGGCATTGCCGCACGCCTGCCGCTTGCTCCGGGCGCCGAGATCACGATGGAGGCGAATCCCGGCACAGTCGAGCACGGCCGTTTCGAAGGCTATGCGGCGGCGGGAATCAATCGCGTGTCGCTCGGCGCCCAGTCCTTCGACGTCGCAGCACTCGCCATTCTCGGGCGCATTCACGGTCCCGGCGAGATCGCGGTCGCGGTCGACGAGCTGCGTGCTGCCGGCATCGCCAACTTCAACCTGGATCTGATGTATGCGCTGCCGGGACAGTCCCGGGCTGGCGCAATCGCCGATCTCGAGGCCGCGATCGAACTCGGGCCGACGCACCTGTCGCACTACCAGCTCACGCTCGAGCCCGGCACGGCTTTTCATCATCGTCCCCCGGTGCTGCCGGACGACGACACGGCGTTCGAAATGCAGCTCGATTGCCAGCGCCTGCTCGCGTCCCGCGGCTTTGAACAATACGAAATCTCCGGCTACGCCAGGCCGGGCCGGGAGTGCCGCCACAATCTGAACTACTGGCGCTTCGGCGATTACCTCGGCATCGGCGCCGGCGCCCATGGCAAGGCGACCGTCGATGGCGTCGTGTTTCGCACCGAAAAGCCGCGTTCGCCGCGCCTGTATCTGTCCGGCGGCGGCAGGAGCGGAGGCCAGCGACGCCCGGTTGCCGCCAGCGAACTGCCGTTCGAGTACATGCTGAATGCGCTCCGCCTCTACGAGGGCTTTACGCGAGACGCTTTCGAGCGCGCGACCGGACTGGCCGCAGCAGTCATCGAACCCCCGCTTTGTAAGCTCGCGGTCCGGGGCCTGATCGTCGACACAGAGGGGGTCCTCAGGCCCACCGAGCTCGGGTTCCGCTTCCTGAACGACCTGCAAGCGGCTTTTCTGTCTGACGAAATGCTGGCGGGCAGTCCCCGCGAGTTGTACACAGCGGCGTCACCGGTGGTACGGGAGAGGGACTTTCGTCACATAGTTCGCGAGATGCCTTAACTGACATGCTGTAACTCATTGTTTCTTATTGGGAATACGGCCTGATCAAAATTTAATCAATCCGACATATATGCGTTAATGCGCGTGCGAGGGCCCGGGGCAAGTCCATCCGTCCACAGAGTTATCCACACAATTTGTGGATAAAGGTAAAACTTCTACAGATTCGCTGACTTACAAGTTCCTGTAGGACCGCACCGGACACCGTCTTGCCCGTCGCGGGGTGTCCGGATAGACTGCGCGCCCCCCGCAGCACGCCACCGGAATGCACCGATGAAAGACGCCATTCATCCCAAATACACGGAAATTACCGTCACCTGCACCTGCGGGAACAAGTTCCAGACGCGCTCCACGCTTGGCAGCAATCTCGACGTCGAGGTTTGCTCGAACTGCCATCCTTTCTATACCGGCAAGCAGAAGATCATGGACACCGGCGGCCGCGTCGACCGCTTCCGCAAGAAGTACGGCCTGAAGTAAAAGCCGGTTGACGGCCAACCGCCGTCAACTTTCCGCCGCATCCCCCGTCTAATCGCGACAGGGTACGCTCGGTCCCGCACCGGGAGATCTTCATGCGGAAACTGCCAGGGAAACTCCTTTGCCTGATCGCCGCGGCTGGGCTCGGCGGGGGCGCCGTGCTGCCCGTGCTTGCCGCCGACCCGGACGATGAGCCCGCGAAGAAGGACAGCAAGGAAGTCCGGACCGCCAAGCAGCTCCACATCCAGTTCACGATGGCATCAGGCGTGCACAACGACCTGCAGCTGCAGGAGTACGTGCAACGCGTCGGCGAGAAGCTCGCAAGAGCCAGCGACCGGCCCGAACTCGACTGGAAATTCACGATCATCGACACCGATGACGTCAACGCCTTCGCGACCATGGGCGGCTATGTCTACATCTCGCGCGGCATCCTGCCGTACATGCAGAACGAGGCCGAGCTCGCCGCGGTGCTGGGCCACGAGATCGGGCATATCACGGCCAAGCATCTGCAGGCGCGCCAGCGGAAATCCACGGTGTCGAATATCGCGAGCGCCGCCACCGCCATCTTCACCGGCATGCCCGCGCTGGCCGAACTGACCAACATGGCGGGTTCCGCGATCATCAGCGGCTATGGCCGCGAAGCCGAACTCGAGGCGGACGGCATCGGCGCGCGCCTGCTCGCGAAGACCGGGTACGACCCGAACGCCATGATCGAGGTGATCTCGACGCTGAAGGACCAGGACACGTTCGAACGCGAGCGTGCACGCCTGGAGAATCGCAAGCCGCGGCTGTATCACGGCGTGTTTTCGAGTCACCCTGACAACGACACGCGCCTGCGCCAGGCCGTGACGACGGCAGGGCGCGTGGAATCGACCGCGACCGGCGATATGGCGAATCGTGAAGGGTTCCTGAGCGCGATCAACGGCCTGCCGGTCGGCTCGAGCCGCCGCCAGGGCATGCTCCGCGACAACCGTTTTTATCACGCGGACATGCAGTTCACGCTGGCCTTTCCGCGCGGCTGGGAAGTCGTCAACGCGCCGGACCAGCTGATTGCGATCGCGCCGAACAAAGAACACATCATGGAGATCCGCACGCAGGGACCGCCGGCGGACCTGACCGACCCGCGCGATTTCGCGATGCGCGGCCTCGGCAACCGGCGTCTCGAAAAGCCGGAAACGCTCGACATCAACGGCCTGAAGGCATGGACCGCCGTCGTGCGCAACGACGCGTCCCCTTTCGGCCAGTCGACGAACGTGCGCTACATCATCGTCTACTACAACAGCCTGATGTGGGTCTTCAAGGGGGCGAGCCGCTCGAACACGATGACGACGCCGTCCGGCGATCCGTTTTTCCTCTCGACCGCGCAGACGTTTCGCCGCCTGAAGTCGAATGAGTTCCGCCTGGCCGAGCCGTACCGGCTGCACGTGATGCGCGCGAGCGCGACCACGACGATCGAGGAACTGGCGAAGACCGCCGCTATAAAGAAATACCCTGCCCAGGAACTGCGTTTATTCAACGACTTCTATCCGAAGGGCGAGCCGAAGCCGGGCGACCTGATCAAGACGGTGCGCTAGGGGACTGTTCCCTCTTCCTACCAGCCTGCTGTTTTCATCGCCGCCGCCAGCGCTGCCAGCGCCTGGCCCCGGTGACTCACGCGGTTCTTCTCCGCCGGCGGCATCTCCGCGACCGTGAGTTCGCGGTCCCGGACGATGAAATAGGGGTCATAGCCGAATCCCCCAGCGCCTCTCGGCGCCGATGCGATGCTTCCCTCCCACGCGGCTTCCGCGACGATCGGCGCGGGGTCCGCTGCGGCGCGCAGGAACACCATCGCGCAGCGGAAGCGCGCCGTGCGGCGCTCTTCGGGCACGCCGGCCAGCTCGGCGAGCAGACGTTCGTTATTCGCGCGGGCGTCCGCCTGCAGACCCGCAAACCGCGCGCTGTACGGTCCCGGCCGGCCGTCGAGCGCGTCGACTTCGAGGCCCGAGTCGTCGGCAATGGCGGGTAATCCCGCGATCGCCGACGCGTGGCGCGCCTTGATCAGCGCATTCGCCACGAAGTCCTCGCCGTCTTCCGGCGGCGGCACGATGCCGAGATCCGACTGCGCGACGACGTCGAGACCGTGGCCGTCGAGGATCGCGCGCATCTCGCGAAGCTTGCCGGGATTGCCGGTCGCGAGCACGACCCGCCGCATCAAGCGGTACGCGCCTCTTGCTGCAGTCCGAACAGCCGCGCCGTGCCGAGCGCGGCGAGATTCAGCATGGCGTCGAGCTCCTCGCGCCGGAATGCGTGGCCCTCCGCGGTCCCCTGCACCTCGATGAAACCGCCGCCCGAGTTCATGACGACATTCATGTCGGTTTCGGCGTCGACGTCCTCGGAGTAATCCAGGTCGAGGACCGGCTCGCCCTTGACGATGCCCACCGACACCGCGGCGATCTGCCCGTGCAGCGGATTGCCCTGGATCGTTCGCCGCGCGATCAGCGCATCCACGGCGTCCGCGAGCGCGACGTAACCGCCAGTGATCGCCGCCGTGCGCGTGCCGCCGTCAGCCTGCAGGACATCGCAGTCGATCGTGATGGTTCGTTCGCCGATGGCGCCAAGATCGATGCAGGCACGCAGCGACCGGCCGATCAGCCGCTGGATCTCATGCGTCCGTCCGCCCTGCTTGCCGCGCGCCGCCTCGCGCGCGGACCGGGTATGCGTTGCGCGCGGCAGCATGCCGTACTCCGCGGTCAGCCAGCCGCGGCCGCTGTTGCGCAGGAAAGGCGGCACGCCATTGTCGACGCTCGCGGTACAGAGCACGCGCGTCTGGCCGAATTCAGAGAGCACCGAACCCTCGGCATGGGAGGTGAACCGGCGCGTGAATTTCACGGGCCGCAGTTGATCGGCCTGGCGGCCGCCGCTTCGCATGATGATTTACCTTCTGGTCAGTGGCGCCAGACGAGGCTGGCGGCGGAGGCATTGTCGCTATGCGGGGACGAGGCCGCCACCGCATGATCGGCGAGCGCTTCGAGCGTATCCCGGCAGCTGCCGTTGCCGGACTTCCAGAATGAGGCGATGTCGGCGTCTTTCAGGTTCGCCCAGATGCCGTCGGAGCAGACCAGCAGCACGTCGCCGTCCTCGAGCGCCTGCCGGCAGGAGATCGTCATCTCCGGCAACGTCGCTTCCCCGCCAAGGCAGCATTCCACGTAGTTGCGCATCGGGTGACCCATGCTCTCGTCTTCCGTGATCGAGCCCTCGCGCAGCAGTTGTTCCACATGACTGTGATCGCGCGTACGAAATCGCACCTCGCCGCCGCGCAGATGATAGACGCGGCTGTCGCCCACGTGCGCCCAGTAGGCTTCGCCCCGCTGCACGATGCAGACCGCGCAAGTCGCGCGTGGACGCAGATCGAGCGCCAGCCGGCTGCCCATCGTCACAACCGCGGCATGCGCGCGACCGAGCGCGAGATGCAGGAAGCCGAGCGGGTCGAACAGCGGCCAGGTCTGCGAGCGAAACAGCTCGAGCATCACTTTGCAGCCGGTCTCGGCAGCGCGCGCGCCATGGGCATGACCGCCCATGCCATCCATCACGACCAGCATCGTGGCGCCGTCGCCCTCGGCGACCGCAACGCGGTCCTGGTTGTCGTCGCGATCGCCCGTCAGGCTGATGTCGGCGAACTCGATGGCCACGCGTTTCCCGGCGGTCCCGTCCCGCCGCCCTTTGCTAAACTGTCGCGCAGCTTACAACACCGGCTCTTGCCGTAGCCCCGGGGTCCCGAATCGAATGCTCAGGAGCATGACAGGCTTCGCGCGCAGCGAGCGTGCGACGACGGCAGGACTGCTGGCCTGGGAACTCCGGAGCGTCAATCACCGCTACCTCGAGGTCAGTCTGCGGCTCCCCGAAGAGTTGCGCGCCCTCGAGGGCGACATCCGCCGCACCATCGGCGTGACCGCGCGCCGCGGCAAGGTCGAAGCGACCTGCTACCTGCGGCCCGTAACCGCGGCCGGCCGTGAACTGACGCTCGATGATGCCCTGCTCGACCGGCTGGTCGAGCATGCGCTGTCCGTTCGCAGGCGGCTCGGGGATGCGGGCCGGATCGGCGCCATGGACCTGCTGCGCTGGCCTGGCGTCGTGCGCGAGACGGAACGCGACACCACGCCGCTCGGTCCCGCGGCACTTGCGCTGCTTGGCGAGGCGCTCACCGCATTCTCCGGTTCGCGCGCCGCCGAAGGCGAGCGCATTGCGGAAATGCTCGCGTCGCGGGCACGGGCCGTCGCGCACCTGGTCGACGGCGTCGCCGCGCGGTTGCCGGAGGTGCAGGCCCGTATCCGCGCGAAGATGTCGGAACGCCTGGCGGCACTCGGCTCGGAGGGCAATCCGGAGCGGCTCGAGCAGGAGATCGCGATCATCGTGCAGAAGATGGATGTGGCCGAGGAGCTCGACCGGCTGAAGAGTCACGTCACCGAACTCATGAACACGCTCGCTTCCGGCGACGCGGTCGGCCGCAAGCTCGATTTCCTGATGCAGGAGTTCAACCGCGAGGCCAACACGCTGTCGTCAAAGTCGCAGGACGTGGAGACGACCCGGTCGGCGGTGGAACTGAAGGTGTTGATCGAGCAGATGCGCGAGCAGGTCCAGAACGTGGAATGAACAAAGTGCCGGGTCGCAGGTTCGCAGTCATTGTTCGCGCGCTGGGGAGGGGGAAGGAGTCAGCGGCGCGACCGATCGGACAATAACTGCGAACC
>JALYJS010000030.1 GCA_030799345.1 Pseudomonadota bacterium
GGACCGCGCGAAAAAGATCCTCGCGGTCGCCGTCTACAACCATTACAAGCGCCTCCAGGCGCGCCCCGGCGACAAGCGCCACCGCAGCGACAAGGATGAAGTCGAGCTCGCGAAGAGCAACATCCTGCTGATCGGCCCGACCGGCTGCGGCAAGACGCTCCTCGCCGAAACTCTCGCACGCCTGCTGAACGTGCCGTTCACGATCGCGGATGCGACGACGCTAACCGAGGCGGGCTACGTCGGCGAGGACGTCGAGAACATCATCCAGAAGCTGTTGCAGAAGTGCGATTACGACGTCGAGAAAGCGCAGACCGGCATCGTCTACATCGACGAGATCGACAAGATTTCGCGCAAGTCCGATAACCCGTCCATCACCCGCGACGTATCGGGCGAGGGCGTGCAGCAGGCGCTGCTGAAACTGATCGAGGGCACCATCGCCTCGGTGCCGCCGCAGGGCGGCCGCAAGCACCCGCAGCAGGAGTTCCTGCAGGTGGACACGGCGAACATCCTGTTCATCTGCGGCGGGGCGTTCGCGGGCCTCGAGAAGATCATCGAGAAGCGCAGCAGCCGCGGCGGCATCGGCTTTGCTGCCGAAGTGCGGGCACCGTCCGAGCGACCGCAGGGCGCCGATCTGTTCAAGGACGTCGAGCCCGAGGACCTCATCAAGTTCGGACTGATTCCCGAGTTCGTCGGCCGCCTGCCAGTGGTCGCGACACTCGAGGAGCTGGACGAGGACGCACTGGTCACCATCCTGACCCAGCCGCGCAATGCGCTGTCCAAGCAGTACGCGCGTCTGTTCGAAATGGAAGGCGTGGAGCTCGAGCTGCGGGACGACGGCCTGCGCGCGGTGGCCCGCAAAGCGATGGACCGCAAGACCGGGGCACGGGGTCTGCGCACGATCCTCGAGAACGTGCTGCTCGACATCATGTACGACCTGCCCTCGCTGAAAAATGTGGCAAAGGTTGTCGTGGACGAGACCGTAATCGTCGGCGACAGCAAGCCCTATCTCGTCTACCGCAGTGACGAAGCGCAGCTCGCGCCCGCCGAAATCCGCCGCGCCGCAGGTTCCGACGGTCACTGACCCGCTCGCTCTTCTGAAGGGGATGCGACCCCTTTCAAAAGTCTGCGTCTTCTTTTGCGACTTGTGCAGCACTCCAGCCGTCCCCATGACGTATCCTTGTAGACGTCAGGCCGCGGCGCGTTCACCGTGCCGAAGGAAGTCCAGGTGACCGACGAAACCCGCAAGTCCCCGAATGCCCCCGAACCCCAGCGCGTGCCGGTGCTGCCGCTGCGCGACGTCGTCGTGTATCCGCACATGGTCATCCCGCTGTTCGTCGGCCGCGACAAGTCGATCCTCGCGCTCGACGAGGCCATGCGCCGAGACAAGCAGGTCCTGCTGGTCGCGCAGAAGCAGGCCGATGTCGACGACCCGAAGGCCCGCGACCTGTACAACGTCGGAACCATTGCAACCATCCTGCAGCTCCTGAAGCTCCCGGACGGCACCGTCAAGGTGCTGGTGGAGGGCGTCGCGCGGGCGATGGTCGAGAACATGGAGGTCGACGGCTATTTCACGGCAGACATGACGCCGATCCCGGACATCGAGCAGTACGAAGAGCGCGAAATGGACGTGCTGACGCGTTCGGTCGTGTCGCACTTCGAGCAGTACGTAAAGCTCAACAAGAAGGTGCCGCCCGAGATCCTGACGTCACTCGCCGGCATCGAGCAGCCCGGACGGCTGGCCGATACGGTCGCAGCCCACATGGCGCTCAAGCTCTCCGAAAAGCAGAAGGTGCTGGAATCCCAGGACGTGCGCACCCGGCTCGAGCAGGTCATGTCGCTGATCGAAGGCGAGATGGAAGTGCTGCAGATCGAGAAAAAGATCCGCGGGCGCGTCAAGTCGCAGATGGAGAAGAGCCAGCGCGAGTACTACCTGAACGAGCAGATGAAGGCGATCCAGAAGGAACTGGGCGACCTCGAGGACGCGCCGAACGAGCTCGGCGATCTCGAAAAGCGCATCGCCAAGGCGGGCATGCCCAAGGAAGCCCGCGACAAGGCGACCGGCGAGCTCAACAAGCTGAAGCTGATGTCGCCGATGTCGGCTGAAGCGACGGTCGTCCGCAACTACGTCGACTGGCTGGTCAAGGTGCCCTGGAGAAAGCGCACCAAGGTGACCCACGACATCGCGGCCGCGCAGAAAGTCCTCGACGAGGACCACTTCGGGCTGGAGAAGGTCAAGGAGCGCATCGTCGAGTACCTGGCGGTCACGCAGCGGGTGAAGCGCCTGAAAGGGCCGATCCTGTGCCTGGTCGGGCCTCCGGGCGTCGGCAAGACGTCGCTCGGACAATCGATCGCGCGGGCAACCAACCGCAAGTTCGTGCGCATGTCGCTCGGCGGCGTGCGGGACGAGGCCGAGATCCGCGGCCATCGCCGGACCTACATCGGTTCGCTGCCCGGCAAAGTGCTGCAGAACATGGCGCGCACGGGCGTGCGCAATCCGCTGTTCCTGTTCGACGAGGTCGACAAGATGTCGACCGACTTCCGCGGCGATCCGTCATCGGCGCTGCTCGAGGTGCTCGATCCGGAACAGAACACGTCGTTCGCGGACCATTACCTGGAAGTCGACTTCGACCTGTCCGAGGTCATGTTCGTCTGCACGGCCAACACCCTGAACATTCCCGCGCCACTGCTCGACCGCATGGAAGTGATCCGGCTGCCCGGCTACACCGAGGACGAGAAGCAGAACATCGCGCGGCGCTTCCTGCTGCCGAAGCAGGTGCGGCAGAACGGACTCAAGGAGGGTGAGCTCGAGGTCACCGATCCCGCGATTCTCGACATCATCCGCCATTACACGCGCGAGTCCGGTGTGCGCAATCTCGAGCGCGAGACCGCGAAGATCTGCCGCAAGGCGGTCAAGCAGCTGCTGCTCGAGCCCGAAACCAAGAGCATCGCGGTGACGGACGAGAACCTGAACGACTTTCTCGGTGTGCGCCGCTTCCGCTTCGGCAAGGCCGAGGAAGCCAACCGCATCGGCCTGGTTACGGGTCTGGCTTGGACCGAAGTCGGTGGCGAGCTGCTGACGATTGAAGCAGCCGTCGTACCCGGCAAAGGCAAGCTGCTGTATACGGGCCAGCTTGGCGAAGTGATGCAGGAATCCATCCAGGCCGCGATGACCGTTGTGCGCAGCCGCGCCGACAGCCTCGGCCTCGAGACCGACTACCACCAGAAGATGGACGTGCACGTGCACGTGCCCGAGGGCGCGACGCCGAAGGACGGCCCGAGCGCCGGCACCGGCATGTGCGCCGCGCTCGTTTCGGCGCTGACGAAGATCCCGGTGCGAGCCAGCGTCGCGATGACCGGCGAGATCACGCTCCGCGGCGAAGTGTTGCCGATCGGCGGACTAAAAGAAAAACTGCTGGCCGCTCAGCGCGGCGGCATCGAAACGGTCCTGATCCCGAGCGAGAATGAGAAAGACCTCTTCGAGATTCCGCCGAACATCAAGGACAAGCTCGATATCCGACCGGTCAAGTGGATCGAAGAAGTGCTCGAGATCGCGCTCGAACGGAGTCCCCAGGTCGCGACCACGACGGCTGCGGCGCCTGCGCCGGCCGAAGCGCCCAAGGAACTGGAACGCCGCGCCGCGCGCCGCACGATCAAGCCGACGCAGCCGCATTGAGAGCGGTTTCCGCGGCTTGGCAC
>JALYJS010000047.1 GCA_030799345.1 Pseudomonadota bacterium
GACGCATGAAACGCCGGGCCGCCCAGTGGCGGCCCGGATACATCTTTACCATCCGGCCGCTGCCCGTATTCCGGGGCGGGGGGCCGAAAAGGCCCGCGATTGTAAATACCGGGCCTCCGGGGCGTCAAGCAGGGCTTGGGACCTGCCCGCGGGCCGTGTGCAACTTATTGATTACGTCTGCCTTTCGGTTCGCCGCATGAGCGTACTCTTGCCAAACAGCGAACCGAGCAGATCAACGGCCACTTCCGCCGTCCTGTTGCGCACGTCGAAGGCGGGATTCAACTCCATGATGTCGACCGACGCCAGCAGCCCGGTGTCGGCAACCATCTCCATGCACAGTTGCGATTCGCGATAAGACGGTCCGCCGGCTACGGTCGTACCCACGCCCGGCGCAATTTCGGGGTCCAGGAAGTCGACGTCGAAGCTCACGTGGAGATGAGTATTCCGATCGAGGCCGGTAAGGGCGGCTTGCATGGTCTGTCGCATGCCCATTTCGTCGATGTAGCGCATGTCGAACACCTCCAGTCCGATCTCATGCACGAAGCGCTTTTCGCCCACGTCGACGCTGCGGATTCCGATCTGACGGATGATGTCCGGCGCGATGATAGGTGCCGTGCCGCCGATCCCGACGAGCTGTGCCGGACCGTAACCGCACAACACCGCCATCGGCATGCCGTGGATATTGCCGCTGGGGGTGAGCACGTTGGTGTTCGAATCCGCGTGCGCGTCGAACCACAGCACGCGCAGCTTGCGGCCGTTTTCGTGGCAATGGCGTGCCGCCGCACTGATCGAACCGATTGCCAGCGAGTGATCGCCGCCGAGCAGGATCGGCAGGCGGGAAGCCGCGAGCTCGGCATGAAACGCATCATGTACAGCGCGGTTCCACGCCGTGACTTCCGCGAGATGCCGGTAGCCGTCCACTGGCGCCAGTCCTGGATTGCCCGGCCCACTCAGGTTGCCGCGGTCGAGAACTTCGACGCCTTGCGACTCGAGCATGGCCTGCAGTTGTGCCACGCGCAGGGCTTCCGGCCCCATTGACGCGCCACGCGTGCCGGCACCCACATCGGTCGGCGCGCCGATGATCGAAACTTTCTGCGCAGGTCCCGGGAGCGTGGTCGCCATGCGGGTACTGTGTGCTACGCCGTCGCAGCGGGCAAGATCGGAAATTCGGTGTCGTGTTACGCTGTAACCGCCACGCGGACTAACGGCTATGAACACGGCAACAATCGACCCGAGTGTCGCGGCAACCGATCTGATCGCCATCGAGGCCCGGCTCGGAGCGCACAACTACAAACCGCTGGACGTGGTGCTGGTACGAGGTCAGGGCGTATGGGTGTGGGACACCCGGGGCAAGCGCTACCTGGATTGCCTGTCGGCGTATTCGGCCCTGAACCAGGGCCATTGTCATCCCAGGATTCTTGCGGCCATGGTCGAGCAGGCCAAGCGGCTCACGCTGACATCCCGCGCATTCCGCAACGACCAGCTGGCCCTGCTCTACGAAGACCTGGCGAAACTGACGGGCTCTCACAAGATACTGCCGATGAACAGCGGAGCGGAAGCGGTCGAATCGGCCATCAAGGCCGTACGCAAATGGGGCTACGAGGTGAAGGGCGTGCCCGCGGATGGCGCCGAGATCATCGTGTGTTCGAACAATTTCCATGGCCGCACGCTCGGCATCGTCGGCTTCAGCACTGATCCGGATGCGCGCGGCGGTTTCGGTCCATTCGCGCCCGGCTTTCGCATCGTCCCCTTCGGCGATTTCGATGCCTTTGCGGCTGCCATCAATGATCGGACGGTCGCCTTCCTGGTCGAGCCGATCCAGGGCGAGGCCGGCGTCATCCTGCCGCCGGCAGGCTATTTCAAGCGCGTGCGCGAGCTATGCAGCGAGCGCAAGGTGACGCTGATTCTCGATGAGATCCAGACGGGCCTCGGGCGTACCGGCAAGCTGCTGGCCGAGGAACATGAAGGGATCGAGGCCGACGTGACCCTGATCGGCAAGGCGCTTTCGGGCGGCTTCTATCCGGTGTCCGCGGTCCTTTCGAACTCCGAAGTGCTCGGCGTCTTGCAGCCCGGCCAGCATGGAAGCACTTTCGGCGGCAATCCGCTGGCCTGTGCCGTCGCGCGCATGGCGCTCAAGGTCCTGATCGAGGAAGGCATGATCGAGAACGCCGAACGCGAGGGCGCGTACTTCAAGGCACGCCTCGAGAGCATGGGCAGCGATATCGTTCACGAAGTCCGCGGCCGCGGACTCATGCTCGCCGCGGAGTTACGCGCCGATGCCGGCGGGGCACGACACTATTGCGAAAAGCTGCGCGATATCGGTCTGCTCGCAAAAGATACCCACGAGCACACGATACGCATCTCGCCGCCGTTGCTTATATCGCGCGACGAAGTCGACTGGGCCTGCGACATCATCGCGCAGGCCCTGGCGTCCTGACCCGTCCGGGTCTTTGCTACTCGCCGACGGCTTCCTGCACCACCGGTTCCTCGCTCACCACTTCGGCGCCCGAATCCAGGAACCCGCGATGGGCGTCGTCGCCCGGCTTCTTGCGGCGCTGGGCGTGGAACGAGAAGCCGGTGCCTGCCGGGATCAGCCGGCCGACGATGACGTTCTCCTTGAGTCCGCGCAGGTCGTCCTTGATGCCGCGCACCGCCGCGTCGGTCAGCACGCGGGTGGTCTCCTGGAACGACGCCGCCGAGATGAACGAATCGGTCTGCAGCGAGGCCTTGGTGATGCCGAGCAGCATCGGCTCGTAACCCGCGGGTTCCTTGCCTTCCGCGGCCATGCGGTCGTTGAGCTCGAGCAGCCGCGCGCGTTCGAGCTGCTCGCCGCGCAGCAACGCCGTGCCACCGGTGTCCCTGATTTCGACCTTGCGCAGCATCTGCCGGACGATCACCTCGATGTGCTTGTCGTTGATCTTGACGCCCTGCAGGCGATACACGTCCTGGATCTCGCGCGTCAGGTAGTTGGCGAGCGCCGCGACGCCCTGCAGGCGCAGGATGTCGTGCGGGTTCGGCTCGCCTTCCGCGATGACTTCGCCACGCTCGACGTGCTCGCCTTCGAACACATTGAGCTGGCGCCACTTCGGAATCAGCTCCTCGTAGCGCTCGCTGCTCTCGCCGGTGATGACGAGGCGGCGCTTGCCCTTGGTTTCGCGGCCGAAGCTGACCGTGCCGGTCACCTCCGCCAGGATTGCCGGTTCCTTCGGCTTGCGGGCCTCGAACAGGTCCGCGACGCGCGGCAGGCCGCCGGTGATGTCGCGGGTCTTCGAGGATTCCTGCGGGATGCGCGCGATGACGTCGCCGACCGAAACCTTGGCGC
>JALYJS010000049.1 GCA_030799345.1 Pseudomonadota bacterium
GCTCGCAAAGCACCGCGTGCTGCCGCTCGTCAAGCGCGGCAAGCGCCTGCACGTCGCCGTGTCGGACCCGACCAACCTCCACGCGGTGGACGAGATCAAGTTCCAGACCGGCCTCGCGATCGAGGCGGTCATCGTCGAGGACGACAAGCTGCAGCGCGCCGTCCAGAAGGCGATCGAACAGGTCGACACCTCGATGCCGACAATGGGCGGCGAGGATGACTTCGACCTCGAGAACCTGGACGTCTCGTCCAGCGACGAGGACAAGGATTCCGACGCCGGCCGCGATGACATCGAAGACGCGCCGATCGTCCGTTTCGTCAACAAGATCATGCTGGACGCGATCCGCAAGAACGCGTCCGATATTCACTTCGAGCCGTACGAAAAGTACTACCGCATCCGGCTGCGCATCGACGGCGTGCTGCGCGAGATCGCCCAGCCCCCGGTACAGCTCTCGACCAAGCTCGCTGCGCGCCTGAAGGTCATGTCGCGCCTTGACATCGCGGAACGCCGCGTGCCGCAGGACGGCCGAATCAAGATGCGGCTGTCGAAGAATCGATCGATCGACTTCCGCGTCAGCAGCTGTCCGACGCTCTTCGGCGAGAAGATCGTGCTGCGTATCCTGGACGCCAGCACCGCGATGATGGGCATCGATGCGCTCGGCTACGAGCCGTTCCAGAAAGCGCTGTACATGAAGACCCTGGCGAGGCCGCAGGGCATGATTCTAGTGACCGGCCCGACCGGCAGCGGCAAGACCGTGTCGCTCTACACGGGGCTTTCGATCCTGAACGTCGAGGACACGAATATCTCTACCGCCGAGGACCCGGCAGAAATCGTGCTGCCAGGCGTGAACCAGGTAAACGTGAACCCCAAGGTTGGACTGACATTCGCCTCGGCGCTACGCGCCTTCTTGCGCCAGGATCCGGACGTGATCATGGTCGGCGAGGTGCGCGATCTCGAGACTGCCGAAATTGCGATCAAGGCGGCCCAGACAGGCCATCTTGTGCTCTCGACGTTGCATACTAATGACGCGCCCCAGACGCTGACGCGCCTCGTGGACATGGGAGTCAAGCCCTATGCAATCGCGACCTCGGTCAGCCTGATCATCGCCCAGCGCCTGTCGCGGCGCCTGTGCTCAAACTGCAAGGTCCCACTTACGCTGCCGGCCGAGGCGCTGCTGAAAGAAGGCTTCACAGAGCAACAGATCGCAGCGGCGGATTTCAAAGTATACAAGCCAGTTGGCTGCAGCCAATGCACCGACGGCTATAAGGGCCGGGTCGGCATCTACGAGGTACTGCCGGTTACGGAGGCCATCGGGCGCATCATCCTGGAGGGCGGCAGTGCCCCCCATATTCGGGACCAGGCCAGGAAGGAAGGCGTGTGGGATCTGCGCACGGCCGGGCTTAAAAAGGTCATGGACGGCCTGACCAGCCTCCAAGAAGTCAACCGCGTCACAGTTGAATGACCGGACCGGGCGTTAACATCCGGAACTCAGGGTAGAGGACGACCGAAACCATGGCGAGCATTGCCGTACCCAAAGACACTCCCTATACCTGGGAGGGCAAGGACCGTAAGGGCAACAAGGTCCGCGGCCGCATTCTTGCGGTCGACGAAAAGGCCGTGCGCGCGGATCTCCGGCGGCAGAGCATCGTCGCGACCAAGATCAAAAAGCAGCACAACTTGTTCAGCGCGGGCGGAAAAATCACCCCAATGGACATTGCCGTGTTCAGCCGCCAGCTTGCGACCATGCTGGCGGCCGGCATCCCGCTAGTCCAGGCCTTCGAGATCGTCGGCGTCGGCCATGAAAAGCCGGCCATGCAGAAACTGATCCTGGACATCAAGGTGTCGGTCGAAGGCGGCAGTTCGCTGCACGAATCGCTCGCCAAGCATCCTCTCTATTTCGATGATTTGTACGTCAATCTGGTCGAGGCCGGTGAACAGGCGGGTGCACTGGAATCGCTGCTGGACAAGGTCGCGACTTACAAGGAAAAGACCGAGGCCCTCAAGAAAAAGATCAAGAAGGCACTGTTCTATCCGACCGCGGTGCTCGCGGTCGCCGTAATCGTGACCCTCATCCTGCTGCTGTTTGTCATTCCGCAGTTCGAGGCACTGTTCAAGGG
>JALYJS010000084.1 GCA_030799345.1 Pseudomonadota bacterium
GTCGAGGCCCGCGGCCTGCCGAGCGACCTGGCGCTGCTGCCGGTGGTCGAGAGCGCCTTCAACCCCTTCGCGTACTCGAGTGCGCATGCTTCGGGCCTCTGGCAGTTCATGGCGCCGACCGGCGAGCGCTACGGGATGCGTCGCAACTACTGGCAGGACCCGCGCCGAGACGTTCTGGAATCGACGCGCGGAGCGCTCGAATACCTGCAGCAGCTGCATGAACGATTCGACGGCGACTGGTACCTGGCGATCGCCGCCTACAACTACGGCTCCGGCAACATGCAGCGCTCGATCAACCGTAATCTCGCGCTCCGGCGCAAGACCGATTACTTCTCGCTGTCGATGCCCGCAGAGACCCGCGCCTACGTGCCGAAATTGATCGCGCTTGCGCGCATCGTCCGCAATCCCGAGGCCTATGGCATCTACCTGCCGCCGATTCCCGACGCGCCGTATTTCCGTGTCGTGCCGACCGAAGGCCCGGTCGATCTGCGGCTCATGTCGGAACTGGCAGGCATTGACACCGAAGAGCTGCATGCGCTGAACCCGGCGTGGAATCGCTGGGTCACCGATCCGGACGGCCCGCACCGGCTGCTGGTGCCGGAAGTCGTCGCCGACAATTTTACGGCGCAGCTCATGACCCTGGACGCGGGTGCGCGCGCCCGGCTGGCCCCGCATCCGGTCGCCGCCGGGGAATCGGTCGCAACGATCGCGGAACGATACAAGGTGCCCGAGACCTTCATCGAACGGGTCAACGAGGGCAAGCGCGCCAGCCTGCAGCCTGGCGACCTGCTGCTGGTTCCGGCAGGTGATGTCTCGCAGTTGCGCGCCGGACTGGGTTCTGATCTCGAACGGCGCACGTACCGCGTGAAGAACGGCGATTCTCTCTGGAGCATCTCCCGGCGCCACGGCATGACCGTCGCGCAACTCGCGCGGCTGAACGGCATCTCGACGCAGGCCATGCTCCAGCCGGGCCAGCGCCTGCAGGTATCCGGATCGCGCGGTTCGACGCAATCCCAGCCGACGGTCGCAGCGGCCAGGAAAGTCGACTACCGGGTCCGCAACGGCGATACGCTGTCCGGCATCGCGCGGCGTTTCGCGGTCAGCGTGCGGCAGTTGCAGAGCTGGAACAACATGGGTAGCAGCACCAGGCTGCGTGCGGGACAATCGTTGACGATACACGCCGGCCGCTGATTCCGGCGGAGGGGAAGGCATGGGGTTTCTCGCCGGCAAGAAAGTACTGATCGTCGGACTGGCCACCGATCGTTCGATTGCCTGGGGCATCTCGCAGGCGATGAAGCGCGAAGGCGCCGAACTCGCCTTCACTTACCAGAATGAGCGCATCAAGGAACGGGTTGCGGAATGCGCGACCGAACTCGGCTCGACGCTGGTCATGCCGATGGATGTCAGCATCGACGCTGAGATCGATGCCGCATTCGCCAGGTTGCGGTCGGAATGGGGCGCCCTCGACAGCATCGTGCATTCAGTTGCCTTCGCGCCGCGCGAGGCGCTGACCGGCAGTTTCGTCGAGGCGACCACCCGCGCCGCTTTCGGCCAGGCGCATGACGTGTCGAGCTACAGCCTGACTGCGCTCGCGCGCGCGGGTCTGCCGCTCATGGAAGGGCGCAAAGGCGCCATCCTGACGATGTCCTACCTCGGCGCCGTGCGCTCGATCCCTTCTTACAACGTGATGGGCCTCGCCAAGGCGAGCCTGGAGGCCAATGTGCGCTTCCTGGCGGCCGATCTCGGCGCCAAAGGCATACGCGTCAACGCGATTTCCGCCGGACCGATCAAGACGCTCGCCGCGGCAGGCATTCCCGGCTTTCGCAAGATGCTGCACCACGTCGAGCAGATGGCGCCGCTCAAGCGCAACGTCACCATCGAGGATGTCGGCAACGCGGCGGCATTCCTGTGCTCCGACCTGGCAGCGGGAATCACGGGCGAGACCCTGTACGTTGACGGGGGCTATTCCCACGTCGGGATGAGCTTTCCGGAGTAATGCGGCGGTAGGCTGCGCCCATTGCGGGCGGCGCAATCCGCCGGCTCATGCCGACGTGCAATCGCTTTAGGCGGCCCGGAAGGGT
>JALYJS010000087.1 GCA_030799345.1 Pseudomonadota bacterium
GATCTGGCACGTGTGGATCGGCTACGACCACCTGCTGTTCCTGTTCCTGCTGCTGTTGCCGGCTGTCGTGACGCGAACCTCGGACGGCGTGGGCCGCGGACGCGCGATCGCGCTCGACCTGGTGCGCATCGTGACGGCGTTTACGGTCGCGCATTCGATCACGCTCGCGCTGGCGGCGACCGGCACCGTGCGCCTGCCGCAGCAGCCGATCGAGGCGGCCATTGCCCTGTCGATCGTCATCGCCGCGTGCCTGAACCTGGCGCCGGGGCTCGCACGTTTCCGGCTGCCGCTCGCATTCGGGTTCGGCCTCGTGCATGGGTTTGGCTTCGCGAACGCGCTCGCCGGGCTCGGAATGGGCAATGCACAGTGGCCGGCGCTGGCCGGTTTCAACATCGGCGTCGAGATAGCGAACCTTGCCGTGATCGCAGTGCTGCTGCCGATCCTGTTGCAGGCGGGTCGCAGGCGCTGGTACGCCCCGCGCGCGCTTCCGGCACTCTCGCTCGCATCCGCCGCGATCGGCGCCGCCTGGCTGGTCGATCGTCTCTGAGACGCGTCAGAGTTCCCGCTCGAGCCAGGCAAAATCGGCCGCCTGTATCTCGCGCAGCAGCGTGTCACGGCGGGCGGCCAGGTCGGCGCGCGTCGGGTCCTCGGCGCGGTCGGCAAGATACTCCGCGCGTGCGATGACGAGGCTGCTCCAGGCGAGCGGCTCGTCCTGCGTGTAGGCCCGAAGGGCTGCCGCGTGCCGGCGCGTCTCGCGGATATCGCCGTGCCGCAGCCCGAACTCCATCGCCGCGCGGCGGAATTCCAGGTGATTGTGGCTGACGCAACCGTCCGCCAACAGCGCCTCGCCCTGCGCAAGCAGCTCGCGTGCGCGCTCCACGTTCGGCGTGTGCAGCGCCTGGATGCCGAGGCACCACGGCCCGCAGTAGGTGCGCGCGACCTCGAGCGCGAGCGCGGAGGCGCGCTGCAGCAGCACCTGCGCATCCGCGGCGCCGCCCAGTTCGCCGATCGAGTGACCCTGCAGCGTCATCAACTCCGCCTCGAATCGCCGCGCGCCGAGCTGGCGCGCCAGCACGAGCCCGCGGTCGCAGGCGCGCCGCATGCGCTCGTAGTCCGCGCGATACAGCGAGATCATCGCCTCGATGTCGCGCGTGATCAGTTCGGAGCGCGGATCGCCGAAGCGCACCGCCTCGGCCGCGATCGCCGTGCAATCCTCGAGCGCCTCCCGCACCTCGCCGCACACGGCGCGCGTCAGCGCGAGCATCGGCGCGTTCGAGAGCGCAAGGCCGACTGCGCCATGCGCCCGCGCCTCCGCGACGCACAGGCGGAAATGATCGCGCGCGCTCTGCATGCGGCCGCGCTGGTAGAGCGCATCGCCAACGCCTCCAAAGGCGCGCGCCTCGTCCACCGGTGAACCCGCACGCTTCGCCCAGGCGAGCGCGCTCTCGTGCGCCATCAGGCAGGCCTCGAGTTCGCCGCGCGGGAAGTGGATATTGCCGCGCAGCCCCCAGATGCGCGCCATCAGTTCCGGCCGGTCGAGGCCCGCCAGCAACGTCTCGGCACGTTCGAGCGCCGCAAGCGCTTCGTCGTAGCGATCGAGGATCCTGAGCGCATTCGCGAGCGCAAGCCGCGCGCGCGTTTCAATGAGTGCCTCGGGCCGGAGGTCGATCACCTCGCGCAGCGTCGCGATCGCGTCATGGGTATGCCCGGTGCGAGTCTGCAGCTCGCCCAGCAGGCAGCGCGCGAGGCAGAGATCCACGGGCTCACGCGCGAGCTGGCAGGCGCGGCCGGCGAATTCGAGTGCGCGGTCGAGCCGCAGTGACTCCGCCTCGGAGGCGGCCGCCTCGATGCAGGCGCGAGCGGCCGCGGGGTCACCGGCTTCCGCGAGGTGGCCGGCGCGCAGTCCCGGATCGCGACCGGCGTACCAGGCGGCAGCCCCGGCGTGCAATTCGCGGCGTCGTGATTTCAATAGCGAGCCGTATACCGCTTCGCGCATCAGCGCGTGCGCGAAGGCGATCTCGTCACCCTCGAGCGTGAGCAGGCCTTCCTCGACCAGGCGATCGGGCGCGCCGGATGCTCCGCCTGGCATCGCCGCCAGCGCCTCGCGCGGAAATCGCAGGCCGAGTACGGAAGCCGCGAGCAGCGCCTGCCGGTCGTCACGCCCGAGCTTCTCGACGCGCGACAGTACGAGCGCCTGCACCGAGGCCGGCATCGCCGTCTCCCCGGCATCGGCAGCGCGCAGCAACTGGTCCAGGAACAGCGGGTGGCCCTGCGCGCGGCGGATGCAGCCATCGACCGTCTCGGCGGGCAGCTTTCCGTAGCCGGCGGCGAGCTCGCGCGATTCTTCATCCGTCAACGGCGCGAGGTCGAGCGTGGTGAGCGGGCAGCCGCGCGCCCGCGCGCGCCAGGCGGCGTCGATCGGGTCTTCGTCGGGGCGCGTGGACAGCACCAGCAGCGCGGGCTGCGTCACGACCGACGCCGCAAGTTCACCAAGCCGCGCGGCCTCCTCGCTGCCGGCGTAGTGCAGATCCTCGATCACCAGCACGAGCGGCGCCCGCGCGCAGGCCGACTCGATCAACTGGCGCACGATCGCCATGCGGCCGTGCTCGAGCGCCTGCGGGTCCACATTGCGCTCGATCGAGGCCTGGTCCGCGGACAGCGGCGCACCGACGAGGCCGCTGGCGTGCAGGATGCTGTCGAGCGGCAGCCGGCCGGACTCGATCGCCTCGATCACGGCGCGGCCGCGTTCCGCGGGACCGGCGTCGGCCGCGACTCCGAGCAGGCTCGCGAACAGCGCGGCAAGCGGACGTCGTGCCTTGACCTGGCCGAAATCGAGGACCTGCACGCGATGGCAGGCGATGCCGCGCGAGCGTGCGGAGTCCATCAAGGCTTCGAGCAGCCGCGTCTTGCCGATGCCGGCCTCTCCGCGCGTGACGATGGTGCGCCCGCAGCCGGCATTGCGCAGGGCGCCTTGCTGCCGACGCGCATCGACGGGCCGTTCCCGCTTTCCGGCGACCCGATGAGCGACGCCGAGTCGCTCGCCGGGCAGGCGAACCCGGGCGAGGTGCTGCTCTCCGAGGGCCTGCGCCGCGCGCTCGGCGCGCACAACCTGCCGTTCGCCGGCCGCAGCGCCGAACTGTCGCTGATGAACTCGCTGCTCGAGCGCTGCGTG
>JALYJS010000107.1 GCA_030799345.1 Pseudomonadota bacterium
TGTTCTGCATGCCCTGGCCGCGCTCGACGACGATGAAGCAGTTCGACTGCTGGATCATCATGCGGATCAGGCCGACCGGCGACTGCAGGTTGTAGCGCGACAGCGCGGACATCACGTAGTCCTGCGGCTCGACCACGGCGACCGCGCCCATCGGCTTGTCGCAGCGCTCAAGGTCTCCGGCCGCTCCCTGGGCGCCCTGCGTACCGGCCGCGCCCTGGACTTCAGATCCGCCCTTGCCCTTCTTCGTCTCGAGCGGGTTGTCCGCCAGGGCGGCACCGGCCATGACAAAAGCGGCCATCGCGGCCGCAAACCCACGCCATACGGATGAATGCAATCTCATGACCCCTCCCCCGATTCCGGCGTCAATATACTCCGCCGTTCCAGCGCGTGTACATTCGGCCCATGATTCCGGAGCGGCACTCGACAGACGTGGCGATTGCGGGTGCCGGGATCGCGGGCATCGCCGCCGCAATCGAGGCGCTGAACCGGGGGCGTCGCGTGCTGCTGCTCGACCGCGACGCCGCGGAAAATCTGGGCGGACTCGCCAAGGAAGCGTTCGGTGGCATCTGGTTCGCGGGTACGCCGCTGCAGCGGCGCTGCCGGATCCAGGACGACGTCGAACTCGGCCATGCCGACTGGCTGGCCTTCGGTGAGCTGACGGAATCGCACCACTGGCCCCGCGCCTGGGCCCGGCATTACGTCGAACGTTGTATCCCCGACGTGTACGACTGGCTGCGTGCGATCGGCATTAAGTTCATGCCGATGCCGATGTGGGTGGAACGCGGCCTGCATGGGCGAGGCAATTCGGTCCCGCGATTCCACCTCGTCTGGGGCACCGGCCGTGCGCTGTCCGACACGCTGGTCGCGCAGCTCGAACAACACCCGCGTCGAGCGCTGCTGGAAATGCGCTTCGGCCACCGCGTGGATGCGCTGGTACGGAACGCGGGCAGCGTCGCCGGTCTCACCGGCGTTACGGAAGCGGACGGCCGGCCATTCGAGGTCGCTGCCGAGTCGGTCGTCATCGCCTCCGGCGGAATCAATGGCGACATCGAGCGGGTGCGTCGCAACTGGCAGCCGGACTGGGGTACAGCACCGCCCGTGATCCTGAACGGTTCCCACCGATTCGCGGACGGACGTCTGCATGACGCGGCAGCCGCGGTCGGCGCGCTGCTGACGCATCTCGACTGGCAGTGGAACTACGCCGCCGGTATCCGGCACTGGCGGCCGCGCAAGCCGGGCCACGGCCTGTCGCTGGTGCCGCCGAAGTCCGCCTTGTGGCTCAACTCGCGCGGCGAACGCATCGGCCCGGAGCCGCTGGTATCCGGATTCGACACGCACGATCTCGTCGCCTGCATCTGCCGCGAGCCCGGCGGCTACAGCTGGCAGCTCCTGAACCGGCGCATCGCGCTCAAGGAGCTGGCCGTTTCCGGCTCCGAATTCAACCCGGCGATCCGCGAGCGGCAGCGGCTGCGGGTCGCGCTCGACCTGCTGTTCGGCAACCGCTGGCTTTACGATGAGTTGACCCGGAATTGCGAGGACATCGTGGTCGCGGACACGCTGCCGGAACTGGTCGAGCGCATGAATGCGTTGAACGGCGAAGACGTCGTTGACGGGGACGCGCTCGAGCAGGCAGTCCTGCGCTATGACGCGACCATCGCGCGCGGAGTGAAATTCCACAACGACGAGCAGTTGCGCCGTATCGAGTTTGCGCGGCGCTGGCCACCCGACCGGTTGCGCACCTGCGCATTCCAGCGGATCCTCGATCCCGCGGCGCGGCCATTGATCGCGATCCGCGAATACGTGATCAGCCGCAAGAGCATGGGTGGGATCCAGACGGATCTCGAATGCCGCGCGCTGGACGCCGCTGGCCGTCCCATCGCCGGCCTGTTCGCGGCCGGCGAAGCCGCGGGTTTCGGCGGCGGCGGCATGAATGGCAAGCGCGGTCTGGAAGGCACGTTCCTGGGCGGCTGCCTGCTGACCGGACGGATCGCGGGCCGAGCCGCCTAGAACAACCATGCCCTACCGGAACGCCGTCAACATCGAGGACCTGCGCGCGATCGCGAAGCGGCGGCTGCCGCGGTTCGTGTTCGACTACGTGGACGGCGGATCGGAGGACGAGATCTCGCTGCGCGGGAACTGCGACGCGTTCCGGCGATTGCGATTCAGGCCGCGTACGCTCATCGACGTGTCGACGCGGGACCTGTCGACACGCCTGCTCGGCGCGCGATCGGCGCTGCCGGCGGTAGTCGGACCGACCGGACTGAACGGCCTGTGCTGGCGCGACGGCGACATGGAGCTCGCGCGCGCCGCGTCGGCCGCGGGCCTGCCATTCGCGATGTCGACGGTATCGATGAGCCTCGTCGAGGACGTCGCGCGCGAGGCCCCGGGACGCCTGTGGCTGCAGGCCTACGTGTTCTCGGAACGGCAGATCACCGAGGCGATCGTCGCGCGCGCACGGACCGCGGGCTTCGAGGCCGTGATGCTGACGAGCGACTTCCCGGTCGCCGGCAAGCGCGAGCGCGATATCCGCACGGGGCTCCTGCCGCACCAGAAGTTCACGCTGGCGGCGAAGCTCGACATGCTGATGCATCCGCGCTGGCTCGCGACGGTCGCGACGCGCAAGCCCCGATTCGTCAATGTCGAGCGCGAGCTTGGCGCCGGGCGGGACGTCAATTCCTTCGTCGGCCATGGCATGTTCGATCCCTCCTTCTGCTGGGACGACGTGCGGCGCTTCCGCGACCTGTGGCCCGGCAAGCTGCTGTTGAAAGGCATCCTGCGCGCCGATGACGCCGAGCGCGCCATCTCCGCGGGCATCGACGGCATCGTGCTTTCCAACCATGGCGGCCGCCAGCTCGACGCGTCGATCAGCGGGATCGAGGCGCTGCCCGGTATCGCCCGCGCAGTCGGCAATCGCATCTCGATCCTGGTGGACGGTGGCGTACGCCGCGGCGGAGACATCGCAAGGGCCGTGGCCCAGGGCGCTGAAGGCGTGCTGCTCGGCCGCGCGCCGGTATACGGACTCGCCGCCGGCGGCCGTGCGGGCGTCGCGCGTGCGCTCGAGATTCTCTCCGACGAGTTCGACCGGACACTGGCCCTGACCGGCTGCCGCGACGTCGGCGGCCTGACCGCCGACCTGATCGTCGCGGACGCATGAGCGATCTGCCTGAAGCGCGCGTGCACCTGCCGGTTCGCAGCTATGTCCTGCGCGCGGGACGCAGCACGCGTGCGCAGCGACGCGCGCTGGACGAGTTGCTGTCCCTCTGGGGCCTGCGTTTTTCGCAAGCCCCGCTCGATCTCGACGCCGTCTTCGGAAGGTCGGCGCCGCGCGTCATGGAAATCGGCTTC
>JALYJS010000183.1 GCA_030799345.1 Pseudomonadota bacterium
CGTTCAGCTGCCCGATGTGGCGCGCATAGACCGGGTCGGCGGCAAAGCGCGCGGGGTCGAACACGTCGGGGATCGACATGATGTCGCTCAGCCAGTACTGCACCACGGCGACGACCTGGTCTGCGTCCGGAAACGTGCGGCGGACCCCGGGCGAGTATTTCGCGAAGTCCGCGAGCGCCACCATCCTGAGGTTGGTCGGTGGCACCACGTACTCAGCCGGGTCGAGGAAGAGCTTCTGCAGGTCGTAGGCCGCGAGGTCGTACCGCGGCACGTTGTTGAAGGAATTCGCGCCAGGTTCCGCCTTGCGCAGCTTCACGCGAAGCGGCGGAGCCCCACCGAAGGAGACGTCGGCCTTCAGCGTAATGTCGCCTTTGGCGTTTGGGCGGCTGATTTCGGCGTGCGAGATCACGAGCGGCTCTGCGGCCAAGAGACGCTCAAGCTCCACAATCGGCTGCTTGATGTTCGCATCCTGGGCCACCGCGGCTGCGGCCAGGAGGAGGAGCAACGGCGCCGACGCGCCAATCAGTCGGCTCGTTTTCATAGGCTTGTTCCTTCCAGAATTGGCGTTCAGGCCAGCCTGCCCGTCAGGATAATCGTATTTGGAAGCGGTATTGAAAGCATACTATGCAGGCTTGCGCTCCCTCCCGGAAAGGATCCTCGACGAGTGGAGCGGCGATCGGGAATGCGCCCGTCGCGCCTGGCTGTTCACTTCCCCCGCCAATCGCGCTGCATTTCGAGAAACGTGTACGACGCGGACCAGGTGATCATCACGAAGCCGGTCAGCGCTTCCATGCCCGCCAGGAATCGAATGGCGCCGATCGGCACGGCGTCGCCGAAGCCCACGGTGGTATAAGTCATGGCCGAGAAGTAAACGAAGTCCGGCAACTCCGCGGTGGGCAGGCCTGCCAGGCTACCGAGGGCGGTGTCGCGCGAAAGCAGGAAGTAGCCCAGCCCGAACAGCCAGATCTCGGCCACGTGCGTCAGGAGGACGGCGAAGATCAAGATGAGTACGCGACGCCGCCGGCGGTGGGTCAGTACCGGGATATAACGGCCGCACGCACTCAGGGCTTCGTAGTGGGCGACGACGCATAGCGCGACGATCAGGATGGCGCTTGCGACGACGAGCCAGTTGCCGGAGTTGTAGACGTAGCTCATCGACACCCTTTGTATGGCGGCTTGAACGCAATCGCCAGGCTCGTCGGGGCCGAGAAGTTGCGACCCCTAGGCAGGAATCATCAGGTGGATCGTGCTGCCCGCGCCAGTGTAGCTCTCCGCGCGGATGGATCCGCCAAGGGCTTCGATGAGGCACCAGGATATGTACAGGCCCAGGCCCAGGCCGCCGCGATCGTCGCCCGATGCCTGGGAAAACCGTGCGAAAATCGACTCGGGCGCATCTTCGGGGATACCCGAGCCTGTATCCGCGACGGAGATCCAGATGCCGGCTCCCATGCATTCGCCATCCAGGGTGACTTTTCCGCCCTGTGGCGTGAACTTGAGGGATTTCGAGATGAGAATGCCAAGGACCGACAGCATGCGGCCATGGTCGAACGCCGCAGGCAGCGATGCGTTCCACCGGTTCTGCATCAGCATATTCTGGCGGCAGCATCCGCCTGAAAGCCGTCTCCGCAGCAGGTCAGCGAGATCGCCGCGGGATGGGGGACTGTCCCTACTTCCAGCCGGCGGGCGCGTACATCCTAGATCACCGCCCGGGGGGCTGCTTCTCCAGCAGTTCATCAAGCAGCGCGACGAGCTGGTCACGGTTATAGCTGTACGGCTGATCCTTGTTGAGTTCCAACAGGCGCTGCAAAGCGGCGCTGATGGTCATGCGCGCCTGTTCTGCGTTTGGCGTGACCATGTAGCGTCGCTTGGGCCTGTCGCTCGACACCGCATGCAACACCGCCGCGGCGACGTCGTCGGGCTCCTTCAGTTCGGCGTTGCCGAATCTCGTCCTTCGCAATTCCGCTCGCGCCGCGTCGTCAAGTTTGATCGTTCCCGCATCCGCAGCCGCGAGCGTTTGCGCGACCATCTTTTCGCGAAT
>JALYJS010000209.1 GCA_030799345.1 Pseudomonadota bacterium
TGCAGCGCGGCGCGGTGGGGCAGGAACCAGCGGGCCCGCAGTGCGAATGCATTGCCCGTGCGCGTGCGCGGGTAGCGCTCGAATTCGTAGGCGTAACCGGGGGACGCATCCGGGTCGACGTAGCGCACCTGGCGGTAGGGATTATTCAGGAAGCCTTCTTCGGTGATGGTCTCGAAGGAGAATCCGAGGATCAGGCGCCGGGTCGCGATCTGCGAGATGTCCACGCCATAGATGCGCCGGTCGATTTCGTCGGCAAACAACGCGTCGCCGCGGCGCGTCACGTCGTCCTGGCCGCGGCTGAACGACAGTGCGACGGTCGTCAGGTCGCCGAACATGTCCTGGCTGATCGTCAGGCTCGCCGTATCCGCCTCGTAATCATTCTCGCTCGAATTGCTGAATGCGGCGGCGTAGGTGACCTTGCCGCGCAGGTACTCCACGCCAAAGCCGTACTGGGTCCGTTCTTCGTCGTACGGGCTGGCCGTGGTAATGACGTCAATCGAAGCCGACGACACCATGTCCACGTAGTAGCTGGCGCTGACCGCGTACTTTTCGGCGAACTTCTTGCGCACAAGCAGCGAGGGTCCGTCGATCGTGACGCCGCCGCCGTCGTAATAGTGGTACATCAGGTCGGCGCGATCCTCCGGCAGCACGCCGGCCGCCGCCGTGACCGGCAGGAGCAGGGCAATTGCCGCTGTCCGGATCAGTTGCATCCGCAGCCGCCGCCCGTGGCTCCGGCGGCGCCGCGGGCGCCCTCGCGAGCCTCGTACACGTGCAGCATGTAGGAGGACGAGACCGGATCGCGGTTCCAGGCCATGATCGGGTCAGCGAGATTCTCGCGCTCGTACGGTTTCACCCACGGCTCGATGCCCGAACATCCGGTCGCTGCGATCAGCGCAAGCGCAGCGGCGGCGGCGCGGGCGCGGCTCACTGCTGCTCCCGTACCATGGCCCGGATCTGCTCGATGTATTTGGCCTCGTCACCCGGCTGGTAGGCGCGATGCTGCCAGCGCAACCGGCCCTGACGGTCGACGAGCACCGTCGTCGGCATCGCGCTGACGCCATAACTGCCACTGACGCTGTTGTCGGGATCGAACAGGATTGGGAAGCTGACGGGGCGCATGCCGAGGAAACGCTCGGCATCGGTCTTCTCGGTCTCGACGTTGATGCCGACCATGGTGAATCCCATCGGCTTGTACTTGCGGTACATCTCGTCGAGAGCGGGAAATTCCTGGCGACAGGGTCCGCACCAGCTGGCCCAGAAATTGATCATGACTACCTGGCCGCGCAAATCCGCGAGCGAAGTCTCGCCGCCAGCGCGGTTCTCGAGCCGGAAATCCGGCGCCTGCGGCGCGACGCCGGACGCCGCGGAAAGCGACAGGCAGGCCAGCACCGCGAGCAGCGAGGTGGCAGGCAGCTTACGGAACGTACTCAAGCTTCCTCCTCAGAAGAACGCCGTCAGCGACAGCGTCGCTTCGAAATTGTGGGTCGACTTGTCCTTGCCGAGGACATCGACGTCCATGACGTGGTCGCGCATGTCCAGGTGCACGGCCAGCCAGTCCTTGACGAGTACACGCGCCCCGGCGCCTGCCGTCAGCGTGAACCGGTCGTCGCCGGCAAATCGCGTGCTGCCGGCCCCGAGCGTCAGGTAAACGGCGCTATTGAGCGCGCGCCGGCCCCCGAGGAATATCTCGCCCGGTAGCGCATTCCAGCCGAATCCGAGGCTGTAGTAAGTGAATTGCCTCTCACTGTTGGTCAAAAGGGGTGCGCCGCCTGACAGCCGCTCGAAGCTGGAGAGGCCGGCGTCGCTCGTGCCGACGAGGCCTTCGGCAAAAAAGTCCTCGTTGATGTGGTACGCAAGCCGGGCGCCGTAGACAACGTTGACTTCGAAGTCCTCCACCGACAGCGACCCGACATAGGCTCCGGCTTCCCAGTTCTCCGTATCGATCTTTGCGGGCTTTATCTCGCGCCGTTCGACCCGCGGGTCAATCACGACCGGTGTTTCGCCGTCAGGCGGGTCGCCTGCCGTTTCGGCGGTTGCAGGCGACTCGTCGCGCCAGGGCCACGATGCACACCCGGAAAGCGCGAGGAGCGCGCTCAGAAAAAGAATGCGAATCCGACTTTCCATTCGATGGCTTCCTCGTTTTCGTCGCGGTCGGTGAAGACCACGTACTCTTTGTATTCGGCGCGGATGATGAAGCGCCTCGCCAGATACGCACGCACTCCGGCACCGGCATAGGCCAGCTGGTCGGTGCGCGAAGGCGTCTGCACCAGGGTGCCTTTCGGCTCGATGCGAATCATGCCAGTGCCGAGCGACAGGAACGGCTGGATCCGCCAGTCGGGCCGCGGCACATGGGTCACGCCGATCGAAGCAAACTGACCGTCGGAGAAATTGCCGAGCACGTGCGACAAGGCCAGTTCGCCCGACAGGTGCGCGTTGAATGCCCAGGCGCCGTAAGCGGTCACGACGTTGGATCCGCCGAAATCTCCGAGCAGCAGGCCGACCTCGCGCCGATGCTCGCCAAAGTCCTCGCGTGCCGGGTCGTCGATCTGCAGGCGCGCGCCTGCCGGCACCAATGTCTCCGCCAACTGACTGCGGTGCACCCAGCCCTCGCGGCCGTCGGCGTCGATCACGTGAAACCAGTCGGTGCGGCGTTTCAGCACGCGCACCGTCGCGCCGCGCTCGACCACGTGCACCACAGGAAAACCGCGCCCGGGCCCGGTATGGAGTTCGAGGTAAGGATCGACGACGGTGACTTCGAGTCCCTCGGCCTGCGCCGTCGCGACGCCCGCCAGGAACAGCAGCAACGCGCAGGCGAAAAGGCGCGCCATCGACTCAGTTGACCGGCGCGATGAAGGGGTCGTTGTAATACTGCCCACCGATGTCCAGCCACTCGGCGATCAGCCGCAATTCCGACGGAGTCAGCCAGCCCTCATGCGTGCCGCCCGCATCGAAACGGCTGAAGAACGCTACCGAGGCCAGCGCACCCGCACCGCTCATCGAGGGAGCCACGGGCACAGGCACCAGCGTCGGCAGTCCGGTGACCGGATCAGGCGGACCCGGTACCAGGATGTCCTGCAGCGCGCCCATGTTAACTTCCTGCGCGTTGTCCGTGAACAGCAGTTCGCGGTACGAAACCAGATGATCCGCCTCATCCGGTGAGGCGACGCCCGACAGGTCGAGCTGGCTCGCGGGCACGCGCACCGCGCCCATCGCATCGGCCGGACTATGACAGCTGGTGCAGGTGTTGTCCGCGACCAGCATGCCGCCCGCATCCAGCACCAGTCGCGGCGCGTCCCAGAGCGGCTGCAGATGGTCGGGATAGTGGATCGTGATGCGGCACAACGCCGACCAGCCGGACTGGCAGGTCGCGCTGGTCGGAGCCGCCGTCGTCAGCAGATTGTATCGATACGCGAACGAGGCATCGGCAGGCCGTCCGGCCGCGACCGGATCGGTCCAGACGTCCTCAAAAATGACGTCCACGGATGGGCGGAGCGCCGCGCAGTCGGTCTGGCAGCTGATGCGGGCACGAGTCTCCGCCATCGAGTCGCCCTGGTCGGCGAACAACGCCGGATTGGAGTTCGGGAACGGCAGGCCGGTGGTCGGCGCGCCGGCATTGACCGCGACGAACAGGTCCTGCCGGCCATGCGAGAACGCGGGCGGTGCGCCGGGCTGGGCGCCGGCCGGCACATGGCAGCCATTGCAGCTTCGCACTTCTCCTGCGCGCAGCTGCAGCCAGTTCAGATGCGGCGGGGAGATCCGGCGGCCGTTGGCATCCAGGACGTCGACTGCGAATGGCACACCGGCCGGCACCTTGAGCCGTACTGATCCGTCGGGCTCGATCGGCGCGTAGCCCAGGATCTCGCGCATGTTGTTCGCGATCCCGAACGCAGTCGCGCGGAAGTCGCGCACTTCGTCATCCGGCAGGCCAACCGCCTTCTGCACGCGCAGGAATCGGGCCGGGCGTTCGGACGCCGTCGTCTGTGCCGGGTCCGCAAGCGTGGCAATGCCGCCAGCGGCCGTGTCGATGCCGTCAAAGTCGTACACACTGCGGATGTTCAGGATGCCCACGTTCTCGGAGGCGAGGACCGGGTCGTAGTCGACGCCGGGGACCGCATCCAGGATCACCGCGGGCAGGGGCGTACGCGCCGCGAGCGAAATCACGTCAAAATACCGCACGCCTTCCACCGGCTCGAGGATCGGCCGCTGCGTCTGGTCGCGCGGATCGTAGAGCCACACACCATATAAAGGTGGCGCGGCCACGAGCGCGGGGTCCGCGAGGTTGGAAGCGGTGCACGGCAGCGTCCGCCCCGCGCCGTCGTTCAGCCGGCACAGCGTCCAGCTGACCAGCAGCCGGCCCGTTCCGTCGCGCAACGGAAAGACGGACCCGTAGCGTCCGCCCGGTGACAGGCCGGGGTCGGTACGCACATCGTTGATTGACAGACGCTGTTGTGCCGGGCCGGGCAGCCCGGCATTCGGCAGCGTGGGCTGGCCGATTTCGACAAAGGCCGCAGAATCAATGGCGACCGGGTCGCCGCCGCTTTCGGTCCCGCTGAACGGCCGCAGCAGCGCCACGATCCGGCCGTCTTCCGCCGGACGCGGCGCGAGGAACTGCACCGCGGCCGTTCCGGTTCCAGTCGCGTGGCTGTTCGCGCCGTACAGCAACTCGAGTCCGCTGCCATCCGGGTTGACCGTATAAAGATGTATCGAGCTGCCGCTGGCGTTCTCCCAGCGGCTGAAGACGATGCGCCCGTCGTCGAGGACGGCGGGATCGAGGTCGTGGCTCTGGTTGAAGGAAATCTGGCGGATGCCTGAACCGTCCGCGTTCATCACGTGCAGCACGAAGGC
>JALYJS010000227.1 GCA_030799345.1 Pseudomonadota bacterium
CCACTAAGATAGCGCGGTATGGAGGGTGAGACTGATTTCATTGATGCCCATGGTTTCCGCGCGAACGTCGGCATCATCCTGATGAATGACGATCGTCAGGTGTTCGTCGGCGGCCGCGCAGGCGCGCGCGGCTGGCAGTTCCCGCAGGGCGGCATCCGCCGCGGCGAGCAGCCTGAGGAAGCCCTGTATCGGGAACTGGCGGAAGAAATCGGGCTCTCCCGCAACCAGGTGCAGGAAGTCGCGTGCACCGAGCGGTGGCTGCGTTACCGCCTGCCGCCGCAATTCGTACGGCGCAGTTCGCTGCCACTCTGCATCGGTCAGAAGCAGCGCTGGTTCCTGCTGCGGCTCGGGGCCCAGGAGTCGGCGTTGCGCTTCGACTCGACCGAGCAGCCGGCCGAGTTCGACCGCTGGCGCTGGTCGGGGTGGTGGGACGCGGTGCGCGACGTGATCTATTTCAAGCGTCGCGTGTATTCCCGCGCGCTGCACGAGCTCGGCGCGCATGCATTTCCCGAGGGGCTGCCCGCCTATCCGGACTGGTGGGGCGAGCGCATGGGATCCCGTCGCCGGGCTCGTCCAGGAACCCGGGACTGATTCAGAGCGGCTTTGCGACCGCCAGCAGTACGATGCCAATCAACGCGATCGAGGGCACTTCGTTCAGCAGCCGGTACCAGCGTTCGCTGCGGACATTGCGTCCCGTCGCGAGCTCGCGCATCAGGCGCCAGAGCCAGGCATGGAAAGCGATCAGCAACACGACGAGGCCGAGTTTCGCGCGCATCCAGCCTGCGTCGAGCAGCGGCGGATTGATGACGATCAGCCATAGACCGAAGAAAGCGGTAAGCAAGGCGCCGATCGTCATCAGGATGAACAGCCGCCGCTCCATGACACGGAAGCGTTCGATGCCCGTCGGATCGGTTGCCACGGCGTGGTATACGAAGAGCCGCGGCAGGTAGAAGAGCCCTGCAAACCAGGTGACCATGAAGATCACGTGCCAGGCCTTGATCCACAGCATGCGCCGACTCCGTTGCCGCCGGCCCGATTCTATCCACCGGAGCCCGTCTTGAGCGACAACGGCGACAAACCGCTGCCACGCTGGCACTGGCTGCTTGCCATAGCGCTGATGCTGATGCTCCTCTATGCCGGCTTCGAGATCGGCCGCATGACCGCCGGCTACTCGATCGCGACGTCAATGATCGAGCGCATGGAACTGCGGACGAAGAACCGCAAGCTCGAGGACGAGAACCGCGTGCTGCAGCACCGCGCATCGACTGCGGAAGTCGGCCAGCGCATCGACCGTCAGGCGCAAACCGATGCGCAGCGCATGATGGGCGAACTCCAGGCGGAAACCGCGCGCCAGCAGCAGGAGCTGCAGTTCTACCGCGGTCTCGCCGTGCGCCAGTTCGGCAGCGGCGCCCTGCGCGTTCAGGGTGTGCGCATCCACGCCGAGGAAGAGCGGGTCTATCGGGTACTGATCACCCTGGCGCAGGCCGCGACGCGCGACACGCTCGCGAACGGCATGGTCACGTTGACCGTGGAGGGCAGGCAGGGAGACGAGGAGCGCGTGCTGCCGCTCGGCGACATCGAGCCGGCCGGGCGCCGGGAAGTGCCGTTTTCGCTCAGATTCTTCCAGCAGATCGAGATTCCGGTCGAATTGCCACTGGAATTCGAGCCCGCGAGCCTCCACCTGGAGTACCGTCTCGGCCGGAATGGCGAGCCGGTGCGGCAGACATTCGACTGGCGCGCGGAAGGCGAAACGGAGACACCCGTACTTTGACCTTGTGGTACCCGGAACCTACAATCAATCGACTCACATGAACGATACCGCTTCCCCGACCGATGGATTGGTCTTCACCGACGCCGCTGCCCGCAAAGTGGGCGAGCTGATCCGCGAGGAGGGCAATCCGAACCTGAAGCTCCGGGTCTTCGTCTCGGGCGGGGGCTGCTCGGGATTCCAGTACGGCTTCACTTTCGACGAGAAGATCGAAGAGGGGGATGCCGAGTTTCCCAACCAGGGCGTCACACTCCTGGTCGACCCGCTGTCGATCCAGTATCTCGCCGGCGCGGAGATCGACTACCGCGAAGACCTCGAAGGCGCGCAGTTCGTGATCCGCAATCCGAACGCGTCCACGACCTGCGGCTGCGGGTCGTCGTTCTCGACCTAAGCCTCAAAGGGTTTATTCGATTCAAAGGGGTCGCATCCTCTTCCCGTGCACCCCCGATATTCGGGCGCGAGCTTCAGGAAGGGGATGCGACCCCTTTGAATCGAATAAACCCTTTGAGGCTTTAACGCCCGGAAAACTGGGCCATGCGTACCGGTGATGTGGACACGTCGAGCCGCGCCAGCAGGGGCGCAGTCTGGGCCTGGAAATCGGCCATCAGGTTCGCAGGGATCGGATCCGCCTTCGCGATCGTCACCTTGGCCGGATTTTTGTGCACACCGTTGACGCGGTATTCGTAATGCACATGCGGCCCGGACGCGAGTCCGGTCATCCCCACGTATCCGATCACATCGCCCTGTTTAACGCGCGTGCCGACACCGACGTTCTTGGCGAAGCGGGACATGTGCCCGTACAGCGTGGTCACGCCATTGCTGTGCGCGAGCACGACGACATTGCCGTAGCCGCCGTTCCTGCCGCGGCTGACGACGCGGCCCGATCCCGCAGCCTTGATCGGCGTGCCGGTCGGCGCGGCGAAGTCGATGCCCTTGTGCGCGCGCACGCGGTTCAGCACCGGATGCCGGCGCTTCAGATTGAAGCCTGAGCTGATGCGGGCGTAGTCGACCGGATAGCGCAGGAAAGCCTTGCGCACCGGGCGGCCATCCGGCGTGTAGTAGTCCATGCGTCCGTCCGGCGCAACATAGCGTACGGCCCGGTAGGTCTTACCCGAATTGACGAACTCCGCAGCGAGTATGTCGCCGTCGCGGACGAACTCGCCGTCCTGGTATTGCTGCTCGTGCGCGACCACGAAGCTGTCGCCCGGCTGCACCGAGTTGACGAAATCGATGTCGTACTTGAAGACGTCGGCGAGCGAAACTGCGAGTCGGTCGGTGCCGCCGACCTGGTTGACCGCCAGATACAGCGAGCTGTCCACAGTTCCGCGGAGCATCCGCTCCTCGGTCTCGAGCGGGTTCTCGACGATGTTGGCGTTGAAACCCGCCTCGGCGCGCGTCACCGACAGGGTTGCCGTCTCGTTGATGCGCCGGGTGAGCGACCGGATCTCGCCGTCGAGATGGGTCAGCTGGATCACGTCGCCGGGGCGGATCAGGTCGAGGCTGCGGCGCACGTCCGGGAGGTTCCGCAATTCCGCGAGATCTGAGATCTGGAGCTGCAACCCGCGGAACACTTGGTCGAGGGTGTCGTTGCGGCCGATCGTGATGGCTACGAACTCAAACGGGGTGCGGGGTTCCTCCACCACGGGCACCGGAATGTCGGCGACCTGGTAATCCGCGATGGCGTTCTCCGGCACCGGGTTCTGGATCTGGGCGCCGACCGCTGAAAAGATGGCGCCGGCCACGACAAACGCGGCAACCACGCCGAATCGGCGCGGTTGCGAATCCGCATCGCCCAGAACCCTGGATCTCGACAGGAACGGTGGTGACAATCGGGCATCCCCAGAGGGTGAAAGGCGACGGTAAGCGCCACAGGCATCGCCGTCAACCCATTGATTGCCGGACCTTTGTACTACGTCACATAAGATGGGCAGAATTGGGCCTGCCGCAGTGATTTGCCGGCAGAGGGGACCTCATGCTGCCGCCGGCACAACAAGTAGACGAACTGCGCCGCGGCGCCTCGGAATTGCTGACGGAAGCGGACTTGCTGCGCAAGCTGGGGCGTGGCCAGCCGCTGCGCGTGAAGGCGGGTTTCGATCCCACCGCCCCCGACCTTCATCTCGGCCATACCGTCCTGATCAACAAGATGCGCCAGTTCCAGGAGCTCGGCCACACGGCCATTTTCCTGATCGGCGACTTCACCGGGATGATCGGCGATCCGAGCGGCAAGAACGCCACCCGCCCGCGCCTGACACCTGAGGAGGTGCAGGCCAACGCGCGCACCTATCAGGAGCAGATCTACAGGATCCTCGACCCGGACAAGACGGTCATCGACTTCAATTCGCGGTGGTTCGGCGGCATGAACGCCGCCGGCCTGATCGAGCTTGCCGCCAGGTACACGGTTGCCCGCATGCTCGAGCGCGACGATTTCGCCAAGCGCTACAAGGCCCAGCAGCCGATTGCCGTACACGAGTTCCTGTACCCCCTGGTCCAGGGCTATGACTCGGTGGCGCTGAAGGCCGATGTCGAGCTCGGCGGCACCGACCAGAAGTTCAACCTGCTGGTCGGGCGCCAGCTCCAGGCGGACTACGGCCAGGAGCCGCAGGTCGTGCTGACCATGCCGCTTCTCGAGGGGACGGACGGCGTACAGAAGATGTCGAAATCGCTCGGCAACACTATCGGCATCCATGAGCCGGCCGCGGAAATGTTCGGGAAGCTGATGTCCATATCCGATGAAATCATGTGGAGATACTTCGAATTGCTGTCTTCCCGGACGCTTATAGACATCCGGAACTTGCGCAAGTCTCTGGCAGATGGAATAAATCCACGGGATGTCAAGTTCGAGCTCGCCGTCGAGATCGTTGACCGCTACCACGGGCCAGGCGCCGGGGCAGCCGAACGGGAGCGGTTCATCGCCCGCTTCCGCGACGGTGCCCTGCCGGAACATATAGAAGAGCGTACGCTCTCCTGCGCGGCCGACTCGGCGAAGCTTGCGAACGTCCTGAAGGATCTCGGTCTCGCGGCGAGTGCTACTGCTGCCTACCGTTTGATCGAACAGGGGGCAGTCCGCGTCGATGGCGAGCGCGTCGGGTCGCGCGACGCGGTCCTGAAGGCCGGATCCACCTATTTATTGCAGGCCGGAAAACGCTCTTTTGCCCGCGTGACGCTGACCCGCTCCTGAGTTGCTCCAGAACCGTTGACTCCCGGCAACGGGCCGCTATACTGCGCGCCCCCGACCTCGGGCGGCCCTGAAAAGGACGGCCCGGGCGGGTTCTTGTCGCACGAAATCGTGTTGACTGCCCTTGGACGCGGGGTAAAATACGCGGTCTACCCCCTGTCGCTCATGTCGCCAGGGCGCTCTTTAAAAATTTGCAGGTAATTTGTGTGGGGACTCGCGTCAGGTCGTCCATTTATGGGCGCCAAAACTGCGAGTAACCAAGCGTCCAGCGGTCCGGGTCAAACCGGATCATGTTTGGAGTTTGGATCTCGCTTTTTCAGCTCAAGCCATTGAACTGAAGAGTTTGATCCTGGCTCAGATTGAACGCTGGCGGCGTGCTTAACACATGCAAGTCGAGCGGTAACAGGCGTAGCAATACGTGCTGACGAGCGGCGAACGGGTGCGTAATACATG
>JALYJS010000250.1 GCA_030799345.1 Pseudomonadota bacterium
CCTGCCGGTTGACGACATCCCAGAAATCGACGACATCCGACGGGTCGAATCCGGGTTTGTCGATCTCCGATTCATGAAACAGGAACTCGCAGGCAATGCGCGTGCAACCCGGGCCCCTGGGCCACAGCGTAAACGCCGCGACGTGTTCGGCCGCCGCGGACAGCAGCAGGTTCGGATAGACGATCTCGCCCTTGTGGTGCGTACGCTCGGACTCCGACAGTCCCGGGAATGGCGCTCGCGTCGAGGTGCCGGAGGCGGTGAATGTCCAGGCGCCCGCGCGATGCGGGATGCCGTCCTCCCAGGCGAGGCCGGCGCCACCCAGCTCGCGGAAAGCCGGCACGAGCGCGCACAGCTCCGGATGCGCGGGTCCGCAGTGATAGCACTCGTTGTAATTCTCCATCAGCACTTTCCAGTTCGCCGCGACGTCGTAGACGAGCTGGGCGCCGCGGCGCATCTCGGCGAACGGATAGCGGCCGAGCATGTGCTTCACCTTGACGAGCTGTTCCTCGAATGGCGGCGGCGGACCCGTGGAAAGATTCAGGAAGATGAATCCGCCCCAGGTCTCGAGCGCGACCGGCACCAGCGAGAAATTCTCCTTCGGGCAACTGGCGTCGAACTGCACGAAGGGCGCCGCGCGCAGCGAGCCGTCCAGGTGGTAGCTCCAGGCGTGATACGGGCATACGATCGCCGCCCCCGCCCGACCGGAATTGACCGCTGCCGGATCCGACGCGTCCGGCAATGGCTTGCCGCGCAGAAGCTGGCTGCCGCGATGGCGGCACACGTTATAGAAGGCGGCCAGCGCATCGTCGCGACCCCGGACCACGAATACGCTCTCGCCCGCGATCTCGACCTGCAGGACGCTGCCGCGCGCGGGCAGCTGTTCCGTCCGCGCAGCGGCAAACCACTGGCGGTGAAAAATCCGTTCGGATTCCAGCCGGAACACTTCCGGGCTCAAATAGAAATGAGGCGGCAGCGCCGCCTTCATCTCGGATGCGCGAACCACGTGATCCTCAGCGCTCATGCACCCCTCGCACTCAGATCGCGGGCCCGGGACGGATCGGCGAACCGTCGAAGAACCGCCCGAGACGGAAGGCCGCGACCGCGGCCGCATCCGCCCTGCCGCCAGCCATCTCGGCCACCAGTCTACCGGCGCCGGGGCCGATGCCGAAACCATGGCCGCTGAAACCGGTCGCGACGAGAAATCCGCCGATGCCTGGCACGGTGGAGATGATCGGCAACACGTCGGGCGAGGCCTCGATCATGCCGCCCCAGGTTTCGACGAAAGCTGACTCGGCGATTGCCGGATGCCAGCGCCGGAGTGCCTTGCGCATCTGTCCGAGCACGCGCGTTTCCGGCTGCGGATCGAGCACGCGTTCGCGCTCGAATGGCGAGACGGCGTCCAGCGCCCAGCGCGAAGGCGTCGCGAGCGCGCGGAAAAAGTCGCGCCCGAATCCGAGCCGGAGAGAATCGTGCCCCTGCCGCAATGCCGGCAGGTACTTGACGGCATAGCGAAAGCTAGCGGGAACGAGCGAATGCAGCGACGAGCCGCCGTGCGCGACGGTGTAGCCGCCGTCGATGCGTCGACGAATGGCGACCGACGGCGACCAGGCTTGGCCGTCGAGCAGCGGCATCGCCGGCGCCGTGCGCGCAACCGTGCCGAGCACGGGCAACTGCGGCACATCGACGCCGAGCGAACCGCAGAACAGGCGCGTCCAGGCGCCGGCCGCGCACACGATCGTTCCCGCGCGGACGGATCCATGTTCGGTCACGACCGCGGACACGCGCCCCGCCGTTGTTTCGATTCCGCGTACCGCGGTGCGGCTGAACACCCGCGCGCCGGCGCGCGCTGCGCCACGGGCGATGGCTGGCGTCGCACGCCCGGGTTCCGCGCGCCCGTCGCTCGGCGTGAAGATCGCGCCCGCCCAGTGACCGCCGCTGGAGAGTACGGTGTCGAGTTCGCGTTCCGTCAGAAGTCTCGAATCCAGTCCATGCTCGCGTGCCACCGCGAGCCAATCCGAGAGTCCCTCGAGCTGCGGCGCTTCCTCCGCCAGATACAGCGTGCCACCCTGGCGGAATCCGATGTCCTCGCCGAGCTCGGAAGGCAGGGCCTGCCACAGGCGCAGGCTCTGCATCATCAAGGGCAGTTCGACGGGCGAGCGGCCCTGCTGACGCACCCAGCCCCAGTTCCTTCCCGACTGCTCGCCCGCGATGCGGCCCTTCTCGAACAGCGCCACGGAGACGCCGGCTCGCGCCAGATAGAAGGCCGCCGAGCAGCCGACGATGCCGCCGCCGATGATCGCGACGTCCACCGCCGCGGGCAGCGGATTGGCCGACGCATCCCAGGTGAATGCATCCGTGGCGGTGGCGACGACCTGCGCTTCGCCGATCATGCTTGCCCTTGGGAAAAGCCGCATGCTAACGAATCCGGCGACCGCAGCGCTGATACAATTGCCGCCCCTTTTTCATCGCGGCATCCGCCGGAGACCTGGATGAAGCCTGCCGTTACGGTCACGATCACGGGCGCAGCGGGCCAGATCGGCTATGCACTCGCCTTCCGCGTTGCATCCGGCCAGATGCTGGGCTCCGACCAGCCGGTCAACCTGCATCTGCTTGAAATCACGCCCGCACTGCCGTCGCTGACGGGCGTCGTGATGGAACTGTCGGATTGCGCCTTTCCCACGCTCAATCGCGTCGTCGCGACCGACGACGCCCGGCAGGCCTTCAAGGATTGCCAGTACGCACTGCTGGTCGGCGCGCGACCGCGCGGACCGGGCATGGAGCGCAAGGACCTGCTGCTCGCAAACGCGCAGATCTTCTCGGCGCAGGGCAAGGCGCTCGACGCCTCGGCCCATCGCGACGTACGCGTGCTCGTCGTCGGCAACCCGGCCAACACCAACGCACTGATCGCCGCGTCCAATGCGCCCGGACTCGAACGGCGCAATTTCACGGCGATGATGCGGCTCGACCACAACCGCGCGCTCGGCATGCTCGCGCTGAAGACGGGTTCGCACGTGACCGCGATCCGCCGGATGATCGTCTGGGGCAATCACAGCGCGACGCAGCACCCGGACATCTCGCATTGCACCGTCGGCGGCAAGCCGGCGAAATCTCTGGTCGACGCCACGTGGTACCGCGACGAGTTCATTCCCGCCATCCAGCAGCGCGGTGCGGCCGTCATCAAGGCCCGCGGCTCGTCCTCCGCCGCGTCCGCGGCATCCGCGGCGATTGACCACATGCGCGACTGGGCGCTCGGCACGCCGGAAGGCGACTGGGTCAGCATGGCGGTCCCGGCCGACGGCAGCTATGGCATTGCCGAGGGCGTCATGTACTCGTATCCGGTCACCTGCAAGGACGGCCGCTGCACGGTCGTGCACGGCCTCGCCATCGACGATTTCAGCCGCGAGCGGATGGACGCTACGCACCGCGAACTGCTCGAGGAACGCGACGGTGTGAAAGACCTGATCTGAAAGGGGATCGCATGAACAGGATTCGTGAAACCGCAGCCGCATTCGCCGCGATCTGCATCGCGACCGCCGGGACGACGACCGCGATCGCGCAGGAGAAGACGCAGAAGCCGCCGCTGCATGGATCGAACTGGATGGCGATCACCGGCAAGCCGCTCGCGGCCACCGCCGGCGCGCGCATGTTCGAACGCGGCGGCAACGCGGTGGACGCGGCCTGCGCAATGCTCGCGGCGACCTCGACGATGTGGGATGTGCTGTCCTGGGGCGGGGAAACCCAGGCGCTCATCTACCACCCGAAGACGAAGAAGATCATCGCGATCAACGGACTCGGGGTCGCGCCGACCGGGGCGACACCCGAGCTCTTCCGCAGCAAGGGTCTCGCGGGCCCGCCCGAGGACGGACCACTTTCCGCCGTGACGCCCGGTACGCCAGGCGCATTGATCGTGATGCTCGCAGAATTCGGCACGCTGTCGCTCGCCGAAGTGCTGGCGCCGTCGATCGCGCTCGCCGACGGTTACGCGATCGACGCGGAGACGGCGGACCGCATCGAAATCGAGAAGGACAAGCTCAAGCAGTGGCGCTACTCCAAAGCGGTGATGTTGCCGCACCTCGGCCAGGCGCGCGAAGCGCCGGTTGCCGGCGAGATCTTCCGCCAGGCCGACCTCGCAGCGACTTTGCGCAAGCTGGTCGAGGCGGAGGCCGCGGCCCTCAAGGCCGGCAAGTCGCGCAAGGAGGCGCTGCAGGCGGCCTACGACCGCATGTACCGCGGCGACGTCGCCGAAGAGTTCGTGCGCGGCGCGCGCGAGGAAGGTGCGCTGATCACCGCGAGTGACCTTTCGAACTGGCAGGTCAAGTTCGAGGAGCCCACGCACGCGAACTATCGCGGCATCGATGTTTACAAGCTCGACAGCTGGACCCAGGGCCCGGTGATGCTGCAGGCGCTCAACATCCTGGAAAACTTCGACCTGAAGGCGATGGGCTACAACAGCGGCAATTACGTTCATACGGTTTATCAGGCGATGAACCTCGCCTTCGCCGACCGCGACTTCTATTACGGCGACCCGTACTTTCCGCCCGACGAGCCGATGAAGGGCCTGCTCTCGAAGGAGTACGCGAAGGCGCGCGCGGCGGCCATATCGCCCGGCGCCGCCAACGATCCTGCGGCCGGCCCCGGCGACCCGTATCCGTTCCAGGGTGGAACGAATCCGCATGCGGACCTGCTGAAGAAGCGCGCGGCCGCCGCCTTGCCAGTGTTCGACGCGGCGCGCTTGGCCGCGGCGACGGATCCCGTCACGGGTTCCTTCCTTCGCGGCACGACCTCCGTCATCGCGGCCGACAAGGATGGCTGGCTCGTGTCCATGACGCCCTCGGGCGGCTGGCTCCCGGCCGTCATCGCTGGCCGGACCGGCATCGGCCTGAGCCAGCGTGCACAGCAGTTCGTGATCGACCCGGCCGTGAACCCGTACAACGTGATCGAGCCGGGCAAGCGCCCGCGCGTTACGTTGACGCCATCGCTCGCTTTCAAGGATGGCAAGCCGTGGCTCGCCTTCGCCGTTCAGGGCGGCGACACGCAGGACCAGAACCTGCTGCAGTTCTTCCTCAACGTCGTCGAGTTCGACATGACCCCGCAGCAGGCGGCCGAGGCGCCGAACATCACCAGCTGGCAGATGCGCGACTCCTTCTTCCCGCATGAGCGGTTCCCGGGCCGCATCACGCTCAACAACGGGATGCCCGACTGGGTGCGACGCGACCTGAAGTCGCGCGGCTACAAGGCAGAGTTCAGCTCGCGCACCTCGGGCCCGATCAATGCCATCCTGATCGACCACGCGCGCGGCACGTTCTGGGGCGGTTCCAGCAATCACGGCGAGGATTACGGCATCGCCTGGTAGCACCGCTGAAAGGGGTCGCATCCCCTTGCCCATTGGCCCGGGTGGCGAGCGAGCCAGCCCGGGGCGAGGGGCAAGGGATGCGACCCCTTTGGAAGGGGATGCGACCCCTCTTAGTTCTCTTTGCGTGCGAGTGCTTCGAGCGCTGCGATGTCGATGCCGGTCGCGACCGCCGATTTCAATTCGTCGATGCTCGCTGCGCGCCCCTCGACCTTGATCGCAAACCGCCCGCCGACGACGAGACCGAATTCGCCGCTGCCGCTGGCGCTGTCCCAGCGTTCGTGCACCAGGCGCCCGTCCTGCCGATAATCGCGCTCATAGCCGGTATCCCAGGAGCGTTCCTGTTCAACGCCGGCCCAGTCCGCGAGCGCGACCAGTCCTTGCGCGCCCCCGGTATCGTTCAGCGAAAGACGCAGGCTTCGTTCCTGGCCGTCTCCGTATTGCGCGTTCGCCTCGGATACCTGAAAACCCAGCGCCGCGTTCCGCTCCGCGGTGAGCGAGGTTCGTGGTAATCCCGCGAGGGTCTCCGGGATGAAAGTCTTGAGCTGCTCCGTCGAGAGCGCCTCGCGTGAGCTGTCCGCACCGACCACGGCGCCCAGCAGCTGGCCCACGGCGGTGCTGTCCGGCACGCCTTTGGCGTCCGCCGATGCGCCGGCGCGGCGGCCGGCCTCCTCGACGTTCCGGCCCCATTCCTCCATCTTGCCGAGCGTACTGTCCTTGTCGAAGCCGCCGCTCCGAGTAACTGCCGGTCCGCCCATCCACGGACTTTGGCCCCAGGAACCACGCCCGATGACGCCGGCGACGATCGCCCAGACGATCCAGTACAGCAGGACCACCGCGACGACGGTGACTGCCGTATACGCGACCGCTTTGTCAGCCGGCGCTTTCATCGTCACCGGCAACCCCAGGTACAGCAGGTACACGCTGTAGGCGGCGCCTGCGATCAGGATCAGTACGCCGATGAATGGCAGGATCTGCGCAATGCCCGCGATCCACGCCGCGGTCGAGGCATAGGCCGCAGTCTTCAGCGCGAGCAACGAATCCTTCTGCCCGCCGAACGTCGGCGCCAGCGCGTTCACGATCAGCGCGCACACGTAAACCGCGACCAGCGAAAGACCGTAGCTGACGATGGCCCCGAACAGGCCTTCCATCATGCCCACGCGATACGAGCCGAGCAGCGGGATGTGATAGCCGATCAGCGTGGACTTGACGAACATCGCCGCGGGTCCGATCGCCGCGAGGATCGCGATGTAACCGCGGTAAATACCGGCGGTCGTTTCGGGTTCTGCCGCAATCAGCGGCCACTCGGCTTTGGGCGCAAGCAGGATGCGCTGCGCGCGGTCGATCAGTCTGCTCATGGCGATCCCCCCTTCCTGAGCGCAAAGCATACACAAAGGCTCCTTTTGCACTGCATACAAGCAGCGCTAGGGTGCATCCCCTAATCCCGCATCCCATGCTGAAAGCGGTATAACTACGGAGGAAATGATCCTGTCATTACTCTGGCTGGTGCTGATCGTAAGCCTCGTGATGTGGCTCGCTTACCGGCGCGCGAACCTCGCGCAGGCGACGCTCGTGCTGGGGTTGCTGCTCGTCTACTACACGGTATTCGGCGCGGGGCCTTTGTGGTGGAAAGTTGCCTTGTGGGGCCTCTACCTGCCGCATGTGTTGCTGAATATCCGCCCGCTGCGGCGGTACGCGATCTCCAACCGTTTCCTGCGGATCTACAAGCGCATGCTGCCGCCGATGTCGACGACCGAGCGCGAGGCGCTCGAAGCCGGCACCGTCTGGTGGGACGGCGAGCTTTTCACCGGCGGGCCCGACTGGAGCAAGCTGCTGTCGGCAAAGGTGCCGACCTTGACGGCCGAGGAACAGGCGTTCATCGACGGCCCCTGCGAAGAACTCTGCCGGATGATCAACGACTGGGACATCACGCACCGCAGGGCCGACCTGCCGCCCGAAGTCTTCGACTTCATCAAGAAGAAAGGCTTCTGGGCGATGATCATCCCCAGGAAGTACGGCGGCCTCGGGTTCTCCGCGTACGCGCACTCCTGCGTCGTCGTCAAGATCGGAAGCCGCTCCGGCACCGTCGCCTCGACCGTCGTCGTGCCGAATTCACTGGGCCCGGCGGAACTGCTGCTGCACTACGGTACCGAGGAGCAGCGCAACCATTACCTGCCACGGCTCGCGCGCGGCGACGAGATCCCGTGCTTCGCGCTCACCGGACCGCGCGCGGGCTCGGATGCAGGCTCGATCCCGGACACCGGCGTGGTCTGTCGCGGCATGTACCAGGGCCGCGAGGTCATCGGCATCCGCCTCAATTTTTCGAAACGCTACATCACGCTCGCGCCGATCGCGACGCTGATCGGTCTCGCCTTCCGGCTGTTCGATCCCGACAAGCTGCTGGAAGGTAGTGAAACGGATTATGGAATCACCGCTGCGCTGGTGCCGCGCAACACGCCCGGCATCACGATCGGCCGGCGGCATTTCCCGCTGAATGGACCGTTCCAGAACGGGCCAATCCGCGGCCGCGACGTGTTCGTGCCGCTCGACGCGATCATCGGTGGGCCAAAGATGGCGGGCCAGGGCTGGCGCATGCTGGTCGAGCAGCTCTCGGTCGGGCGCTGCATCTCGCTGCCCTCGATCGCGACCGGCGGCGGCAAGGGTGCGCTCTACTCCACCGGCGCCTACGCGCGCATCCGCCGCCAGTTCAACATGCCGATCGGGAAGTTCGAGGGCGTCGAGGCCGTGATCGCGCGCATGGCCTCGCGCACCTACATCATGGACGCCGCGCGCTCGGTCACGACCGGCGCGATCGACGGCGGCGAGAAGCCTTCCGTGCCGGCGGGCATCCTGAAGTACCACACGACGGAAATGGGCCGCATGATCGCGAACGACGCGATGGATGTGCAGGGCGGCAAGGGCATCATGCTCGGGCCCAAGAACTACCTGGGCCGCGGCTACCAGCTCGTGCCCGTCAGCATCACGGTCGAAGGCGCGAACATCCTGACGCGCAGCCTCATCATCTTTGGCCAGGGCGCGGTGCGCTGTCATCCCTGGGTGTTGAAGGAGATGAACGCGGCGAAGGATCCCGACCGCGAGCGCGGCATGCGCGATTTCGACGCGGCGCTCTTCCATCACATCGGTTTCACGATCTCGAATGCCGTGCGCTCGTTCGTCGGCGCGATCACGCTGTCGCGCATCGTCACGGCGCCGCTGCCCGGGCCGACGACGCGCTACTTCGAGCACATCAACCGGTTCAGTGCCTCGTTCGCATTTGCGACCGACATCGCGATGCTCTCGCTCGGCGGATACCTCAAGAAGAAAGAGAACCTCTCCGCGCGGCTCGGTGACGTGCTGTCGTCGATGTACCTGGCCTCGATGGTGCTGAAGCATTACCAGAACCAGGGCGCGCCGCCGGCAGACCTGCCGCTGGTCGAATACAGCTGCCGCTCGCTGCTCTACCAGGCGCAGGAGCAGCTGCACAGTTTCATCCGCAACTTCCCGATCCGCTGGCTCGCGGTGCTGATGCGCGTCGTCATCTTCCCGCGCGGGCTCACGTATTCCGCGCCGTCCGACCGGCTGAACCCGAAGATCGCGGAGCTGATGATGAATCCGGGCGAGGCGCGCGAGCGTCTCTGCCACTTCATCTACCGTACGCTCGAGCCGACCAATCACCTCGGCCTGGTGCAGCAGGCAATGGAGCTCGCGATCGCCGCGGAACCGATCCTGAAGCGCATCCGCGTCGAGGGCGTGAAGACGGGCGAGGTGAATGCGCTCGACCTCCCGGGTCAGATCGGTGAAGCGCAGGCAGCCGGCATCATCAGCGACGCCGAAGCGGCGCAACTTCGCGAGTACGACCGCAAGGTCATGGACATCATCCACGTCGACGACTTCGATCCACGCGAGCTGGTCGCCGGCTCCACCTACGAGATCCAGCTCGACGGCGGCAGCGCGCAGGTCGCCTGAAAGGGGTCGCATCCCCTGCAAAGGGGTCGCATCCCCTTTCAGCTTCCGACACCCGGATAGCGTCCCAGGTACGTGCCAGAAAGCTGGACGTCAGTTCACACAATCGGCGCTATTCAGCACTCACGAACCGCGAGTGCCATCCCAGCCTGAGACGCATGCAGCAGAAATCCGCTGTGAAC
>JALYJS010000360.1 GCA_030799345.1 Pseudomonadota bacterium
ATCCATGCCCGCGGCCCGGCAGCGTTCCGCTTCACCGCGCGCTGCGCTGGCCGTGAGCGCGACGATCGGCGTGCGCGCTCGGCCCGATTCGCCCGAGCGAATCGCGCGCGCGAGATCGTAGCCGTCCATGCGCGGCATCTGCAGGTCCGTCAGCACCATCGCGTAGTGTCCGCGGTCCCAGCACTCGAGCGCCGCGCGCCCGTCACCCGCCAGATCGGCCGCGAATCCGAGCATCGCCAGTTGCCTCAGGATGACCTGCTGGTCGATCTCGTTGTCCTCGGCAACCAGAATCAGGCGCTGCGCGGGGCGGCGCGTGATCATGCGCCAGCCTTCAGATCGTCCAGGCTATCGGTCATTCTCCCGAAACAGGCTGCGCATATGCCGTGCGTCAGCTGTGGCATCCGACCGGCTTCAAACAGCTTCAGCCGCTGTGCTGCGATCTCCACCTCCGCCCATGCATCGGAACCGACATTGATGCGGTTGCACCACGCGCAGGCCAGGAGCAAATCCGTCGAGCGCGGCGCGGCCCTGGTCAGCAGGTCCACCGGCGCACGCTCCTCAAGCCGCAGACTCCGGGTCGCGAATTCGACGACATTCGTTTCCCTCGCGCGGATCGTCATTTCCAGGTGTCGTCTGCAGGACGGACTGTCACATCGCAGCGTGAACTTCGCCTCGCTCCCCTGGCGAACGCGCGCGACGATCTGCTGGTACAACTGCCGCGTCACCTTGTCGGAAATGAAATCCCACAGGATCCGACCGTGGATTCGGTCGCCTGCAACGTCGGTTCCTTCGTTGGCTTCCGCGAACTGGTCCCACGCCGCGTTGACGTAGGTGATTTCGTCGCGATCGTTGATGCCATACCGAACGCATGCATCGTGGATCATGAGCACCGCCAGACAGGGGCCGCATCAGGCCGGTTCATCGAGCGCCTGGCGCAGCACGGTCAGGATCGTCTCGGCGTCATACGGCTTCGGCACGAAATGCCGCACGCCGGCGGCCCGGACCTCCGCCATGTCGGTGGCCGAAGCGAGTCCACTGGAACAGATCATGCGCAGCCCGGGGTTGATCGCCCGCAACGCCGCAACCAGCGCCGGCCCGTCCATCACCGGCATCGCCATGTCCGTAAGGACGAGCGCAATTTCCGCGGGACGTTCACGGTATTTCTCGAGAGCCTCGGCGCCGTGCTCGGCGGTCACGACGCGGTAACCATAGTGCTCGAGGATCGCGGCGGCGATCATGCGCAGGCTCTCGTCGTCGTCCACGACCAGGATCGTCTCGCCGCGCCCTCGCGGCAGCGTGACCGGTCGCTTCCCGCCGGGCTCCGAGGGCTCCGGGCTGGCGCCGGCCGGCAGGTAGACGTGGAATGTCGAACCCTTGGCCTCCTCGCTGTAGACGTTGATGAATCCGCCGTGGCTGCGGACGATCGACAGGACCGTGGCAAGCCCGAGGCCGGTGCCCTTGCCGAGTTCCTTGGTCGTGAAGAACGGCTCGAACATGCGCTGCTGCACGTGCGCGGGGATGCCGCTGCCGGTGTCGCGTACCGACACTTCGACGTAATTGCCCGGGCGTCCGATCGCGCTCATGCCGGCCTGCACTGCATCCACGGAACGATTGCGCATCCGGACGTCCACGACGCCGCCCTGTGGCATCGCATCCCGCGCATTCACGCAGAGATTCATCACGACCTGGTGGATCTGCGTCGCATCCGCCTGGATGCCCCACAAACCAGCGGCGACCTGAAACCGGAACTCGATATCCTTCGGGAAGGCGTCGCGGATGATCCTGGCGATCTCGTGGCCGATCTGAGCCAGATTGACGGCGGCACGCACGCCCTCGACGCCGCGGGTGAACGTCAGCAGCTGGCGGATCATGTCCGCCCCGCGGTTGGCGCTTGCCTGGACATTCGACAGGATCCGCAGTCGGTCGGCATCGTGCTCGTCAGCGCGCAGCATTTCCAGCGACATCATGATCGGCGTCAGCACGTTGTTGAGGTCGTGCGCGATGCCGCCGGCCAGCGTGCCGACACTCTCCATGCGTTGCGCCCGCAGGAACTGCCCCTCGAGCCGCTTCTTCTCGGTGATGTCGGTATTGATCGCCAGTATCGAACGCGGCTCGCCGGCGTCATCTCGCACCAGGTTGAGGCGGCTTTCGACCATCAGCTTGCGACCGGATTTGGTGAGCTGCTCGGTCTCGCCGATCCACTCGTCGCTGCTGCGGACCTCGGCGAGCGCGGCATCGGAGGAACCCGATTCGTCGTAAAAGAAATCGCTGGCAATGCGGCCCACGACCTCTGCAGCGGTCCAGCCGTAGAGACGCTCTGCGCTCTTGTTCCAGTAGATGACACGGCCCTCGAGGTCGCGCAGGAAAATCGCATCCCGCGCCTTGTCGAGCAGTTCGGCCTGCTCGGCGAGCCGCGCCTCGAACCGCTTGCGCTCACTGATGTCGCTCATTCCGCCGATGATCCGCACCGGCGTGCCGGCGGCATCGCGGATGATGTTGCCGCGGTCATGGACGTAAACGAACTTGCCGTCACTGCGCCGGAACCGGTACTCGGCCTGCCAGAACCGCAGACCGGTCTGCAGCGCCTGATCCAGCGTGCCGGTGACCGCGGCGCGGTCGTCCTCGTGTATCAGCCCGGTCCACGGACCGCGTGGCGGTATCATGTCTTCGGTGCGATAGCCGAAGGTCGCTTCGAAGCCATCGCTCCACCAGACCGTGTTGCGGGTGATGTCCCAGTCCCAGATCGCGTCGATCGACGCATTCGCCAGCAGGCGGAACCGTTCCTCGCTGTCGCGCATCCGCTGGTCCGCCGCGCGCGCCTCCGTCACGTCGCGCATCGTGCCGACGATGCGTTCGACCTGCCCCGCACCGTCGAGCACGGGAGATGCGGTTTCCTGCACCCAGCACGTCGTCCCGTCCGGCCGCACGACGCGAAACTCGATCGTCGTGCGTTCACCCCCGAGCTGCCGTTCGAAGGCCACCGATGCCTCGGCATGGTCGTCCGGATGGATGTCTTCCAGGTAGTCCAGCGGGTTGTCAAGTACCTGTTCGAGCGGCCGGCCCCAGATGCGCTCGTAGGCCGAATTGGCATAGAGCAGGCGCTTGCTGCGTGGATCGTAATTGTAGAAGGCGTCCGACACGTTCTCGGCGAGCTCGCGGAACCGTTCTTCGCTGACCTGCAGCTTCTGCTGCGACTGCTTGCGGTCGGTGATGTCGCGGATGGTGCCGATGAACGACGGCTGCGGGCCGCCGTGCAGGACGACGATCGCGAGTTCGACCGGGAAATCCGCGCCATTCGCGCGCCGCGCCGTGCTCTCGACGCGCTGGCCGAGAATCGGTCCCTCGCCGGTCTCGAGAAAATGTCTGAGGCCCCGGCGGTGCGCCGCGCGAAATTCCGGCGGCATCATGACGGTGTCCAGCGGCTGGCCGAGGACCTGGTCGCGGGCAAAACCGAACATCTGTTCCGCTGCCAGATTCAGGTCCCGGACGAGACCGGCGTGGTCCATCGTGACGAGGGCGTCGAGCGACGCTTGCCACACCGCGCGCAACGCGGATTCGCTGGCCGACAGCATCTCCTGCGCCCGGGTCCTTTCCGCGATGTCGCGCGCCAGCGCGCGGTTGGCCTCCTCCAGCAGCAGTGATTTTTCCTCGAGCTTACGGATCAGCGTGCTGCTGTAGAGCTGCTGGGTCTCCGGCCCTTCTCGCGGCACCGTCGGCGCCATGCCGGACGCGGCGGCTCCACCCAGGATCTCGTCGATCCGGGCGACAAACACGTCCGGCTCGGCCGGTTTCAGGATGAACGCGTCGGCGCCGAGGTCGATGGCCAGTGCCTCGTCCTGCGGGTCGGTATAGGTCGCCGTATAGACGACGAACGGGATGTGACGGAGCCGGCTGTCCGCCTTCCAGAGCCGCAGCAGGGTGTAGCCGTCCATGACCGGCATCAGCAAGTCCGAGATGACGAGGTCCGGTGGTTCCTTGCGCGCCAGGGCGAGAGCCTCGGCGCCGTGGCGCGCCGCCACCACCGTGCAATCGCGGCCGCCCAGCAGCGCTTCGAGGAAATAGACGTTCTCTTCCTTGTCGTCGACGACCAGCACGCGCCTCATGCGCGCCGTTCCGGTATGCCATGCGCCGCGCAGATCGCCTCGATCTCCGACACGAAGGTGTCCGGGTCGATGGGCTTCTCGACATAGCCGTTGCAGCCGGCGGCCAGCGCGCGCTCGCGGTCGCCCGCCATCGCATACGACGTCACCGCGACGATCGGCGCCTGCTGCAGCGACTCGATGTCGCGCAGCGCGCTCGCCACCGCATAGCCGTCCATGGTCGGCAGCTGGATGTCGAGCAGGATGAGGTCGGGCCGGAGGCTGCGCGCGGTCTCGATGCCCTGCGGTCCGTCGCGCTCTGCGATGACGCGATATCCGTTGAGCTCCAGCAGGAAGGTCGCCAGGTAGCGATTCTGTTCGTTGTCCTCGATGAGCAGGACCGTAGGCATCCGATCAGGATGGCATGACGAGCGGCAGCGTGACAGTAAATTCGCTGCCTGCCCCCGGCACGCTGCGCGCACCGACTTCTCCGCCCAGGAGCTGCACCAGACGGTGGCAGATCGCGAGCCCGAGGCCCGTCCCCTCGTG
>JALYJS010000373.1 GCA_030799345.1 Pseudomonadota bacterium
GTAGAGGGCCGCGCCCGAGCTGATGCCGACCAGGATGCCTTCCTCGCGGCCGAGCAGGCGCGCGTACTCGCCGGATTGTTCGTTCGTCACCTGGACGATTTCGTCGATGACTTTCCGGTTGAGGATTTCGGGGATGAAGCCCGCGCCGATGCCCGCGATCTTGTGCGGGCCCGGCTGGCCGCCGGAAAGCACGGCACTGGCCGCCGGTTCGACCGCGACAGTGCGAAACGACGGCTTGCGCGCCTTCAGGACTTCGCCGACGCCGGTGATCGTGCCGCCGGTGCCGATACCGGAGACCAGGATGTCCGCGGCGCCGTCAGTGTCCTCCCAGATTTCTTCGGCGGTCGTGCGCCGATGGATTTCGGGATTCGCGGGATTCGAGAACTGGCCCACCAGCAGGAAGCGCTTCGGGTCGCTCGCGACGATTTCATCGGCGCGCGCGATCGCGCCCTTCATGCCTTTTGCGCCCTCGGTCAGCACGAGCTCCGCGCCGAATGCAGTCAGCATGCGCCGGCGCTCCATGCTCATCGTTTCCGGCATGGTCAGCACGAGCTTGTAGCCCTTGGCCGCAGCGACGAATGCGAGCCCGATGCCGGTATTGCCGCTGGTCGGTTCGACCAGGACGGTTTCCGGGCCGATGCGTCCCTGTTTTTCCAGCGCCTCGATCATGCTGACGCCGATGCGATCCTTGACGCTCGCACAGGGATTGAAGAATTCGAGTTTCAGGACGATGCGGCCCGGCAGGTCACGTCCGATCTTGTTGAGCCGCACGAGCGGCGTGCGCCCGATGGTCTGAAGGATGTTGTCGTAGATGCGAGCCATGGCTTGCCTGTGTCAGGTCCGGAAAAAAAGGGGGGAGCCCCGGCCCGGTCTGGACCAGGACCCCACCCGACATGGAAATCGGTTCGGGGCCCGCGACTCAGCGTGTCGCGTAGCACTCCATTTTAAGGCCTGTGCCGCCACCTGACACGTGGGCGACGATCGCCTTGCGCCGGTGAATCTTGGTCACCGCGCCCAGGTTGATCGCAAAGGCCAGTTCGACGAGCGAGCCTTTTGCGAGTCCCAGATTCCGGGTTTCGACGAAGACGCCATTGGCGCTCAGGTTGTGCGCCCTGCACATTGACCCACGCCGGCCCGGCGCGACCAGGTATACCGTGGCGCGCGCGCGATGGCGGCTGTGCAGACGACGTTCCATCTCCTGGGCCCCCGGATTCTTTGTCATTGGAGAGGATGACAATCGCAGTATGACGACCCGGACCCGGCCTGAGAAGCGCGGTCGCAAGCCCTTGTTTTTGCATCGCAACAAGCCGCTTTTGAATCTGATCCGATACCATGCCCGCCGATGAACGCGGAACCCGCCGAGCTTCAGATCCCGACGATCGGCGATATCCGCGCGGCGCGCGAAAGTCTGGGCGACCGCATTCACGTGACGCCGGTTCTGGCATTGGCGGGTCCCGCGGTCGAAGCCGCGTTTGCGCCCGGCACGCGAGCGTTGCTGAAGCTCGAGCTGTTCCAGCGCACCGGCAGCTTCAAGGCGCGCGCTGCGCTCCTCAACGTGCTCGCGCTCTCCGCCGAAGAACGCGCGCGCGGTGTCTGCGCGATCAGCGCCGGCAATCATGCGATCGCGACTGCCTTCGCGGCGCGAACCTTCGGCGCGAGTGCGAAAGTCGTCATGAAGGCGGAATCGAATCCGTTTCGCATTGCCGAGTGTCGGCGCTACGGCGCCGAGGTCGAGCTCGCGGTGGATGTGCACGTAGGGTTTCGCCGCGTGCAGGAAATAGCGGAAAAAGAGGGCCGAACATTCATCCATCCCTTCGAGGGAGCGCGCGTGGTGCTCGGCACCGGCACTCTCGGACTCGAGTTCATCGAGCAGGCGCCGGACCTGGAGGCCGTCATCGTGCCCATCGGGGGCGGCGGGCTCGCCTCCGGCGTCGCGACCGCGATCAAGCTGGTGAAGCCCTCCTGCGAGGTCTTCGGCGTCGAGCCCTATGGGGCCGATACGATGTATCGCAGTTTCCAGGCGGGGCGCCCGGCTTCGATCGACAAGGTCGAGACGATCGCCGACAGCCTCGGCGCGCCTTATGCGCTGCCGGGCGGTTATGCGCTCTGCCGCGCGCACATCGATGAGCTGGTTCGCATCACGGACACCGAAATGATCGTCGCGATGCGCTTCCTGCTCGAGCACGCGCGGCTCGCGGTCGAGCCGGCGGGCGCCGCGGCGACCGCGGCGCTGCTCGGTCCCCTGCGCGAGCGGCTGGCGGGTCGCCGGGTCGGCCTCATCGTCTGCGGCACGAACATCGACGCGGCCGGTTTTGCGCAGCTCGTGTCCCCGTAGGCCATGCAGGCCAATTTTCCGGTCATCGCGGCGCTGTTCGCCTGGCTGCACCTGGTCGCCGCGGCGATTGCGGCCGGGCTCCTGCTGACCGAGTACTGGCTTTGCCGGCGACTGCCGGACCGGACCCACGCCAGGCTCCTCGGCCAGGTGGACGTCGGTTACTTCCTGGCACTGATCGCAAGCCTCGCGACCGGGCTTGCGCGGTTGCTCTATTTCGGCCAGGACCCGGCCTATTACGCGGATAACCGATTGTTTTGGCTTAAGATTACGCTTTTCATCGCCCTCGGCCTGGTGGCCGTCGGGCCCAGCCTGCAGTACATCCGCTGGAACCGGGAGGCGCGCAGCGCGCCGACCTTCACCCCGCTGATCCGGGACGTCGACCGGGTACGGGCGAGCATCGCTTTCGGGCTCGGACTCTGGCTGATTCTGCCGTTGCTCGCGACCCTGATCGCCCGTGGTTACGGTTTGCCCGAATCCCATCCCTGGTCGGGCGGCGGTCCTTGACCCGGATCAGTCACTTACGCCTTTTTTCGACGTTGACACCGGTTGCGCCGCAAACGAAAATACGCGGCTCAATTTGGGAGGGGTACCCAAGCGGCCAACGGGGGCAGACTGTAAATCTGCTGGCTCATGCCTTCGTAGGTTCGAATCCTACCCCCTCCACCAGATGTCGTCGGAATCGGTGGCTCGGCTTGCTTTGGCGACCCACGTTACCTGCGTGTACGCGGCGTAAAGGAATGCGGGTGTAGTTCAATGGTAGAACCTCAGCCTTCCAAGCTGATGACGTGGGTTCGATTCCCATCACCCGCTCCAGCCGGGTTGGACCAGGCCCACGTAGCTCAGTCGGTAGAGCACGTCCTTGGTAAGGACGAGGTCACCGGTTCGATTCCGGTCGTGGGCTCCACAACGATAGAAAGAGAAGAGGTGTGTCGTGGGTAAGGAAAAATTCGTTCGCTCCAAGCCGCACGTGAACGTGGGGACGATTGGGCACGTGGATCACGGGAAGACGACGCTGACGGCGGCGTTGACCAAGGTGATGGCGGAGAAGAACGGGGGCGAGTTCA
>JALYJS010000397.1 GCA_030799345.1 Pseudomonadota bacterium
GTACAGGCGGATGCAGCAGATCGCATCGGGCAATACACGCTCGACCACCTCGGTGATCGCGGCAAGAGCGCGGGACAGCGGCTCGCTGGAGGCGATCTTCTCGAATGCGCGCCGCTCGCCGGCCGCGATCAGCTCAGCGCGCTTGCGTTCGGCGATGTCGATGACACTGGCGCGGATCAGGCTGCCGCTCGAGCTCGGCAGACGCACGAAGCGCACTTCGCAGGGAATGAGTTTTCCTTCGGCGTCGCGGTGCGTCCATTCGAAAACCGGCGTGCCGCCCGACAGGGCATCCTCGACATAGCCCCGCGACACGCCGAACGATGGCGTACCGTCGGGCTGTTCCCCAGGGCTGACGGCTTCCGGTCCGACCTGGAGCAGCTGTTCGCGCGTCATCTTGAAGAAGGTCGCGGCATTTTCGTTACAGTCCACGAAACGGCCGGAGTCGACGTCGACGACCACGATCGCTTCCGGCGCGTTCTCGACCAGTACCCGGTAGCGCGCCTCGCTGTCTTTCAGCGCATCCTCGGCTTTGGATCGCTCGGCCACGTCGCGCACGCAGACGATGTATGAAGGGCGGCGTTTGTTCGGCACCCGGCTGACCAGGACCTCGGCCGGCATCAGTTCCCCGCTTGAGTGCCTGGCAACCGCTTCGGTGCCGAGCTCGCGATGGGTGCTTTCCGGCACAGTGGCCATTTCCTCGAGGGAGTGGCGGATGTCGCCGTCCGGCGCGAAGTCCGGCAGCAGCGTGTCCAGTGTCTTCGACATGACCTCGCGCTGGTGCACGCCGAAGTAGCGCTCGGCCGTCCGGTTCATGTACTCGACGCGCGCGAGGTGGTCGCAGGCGATGATGCTGTCCTTGACGTGATCCAGGATGGCCTGCAGCCGGGCGATGCTCTCGCGTTCGAGGCGTGCGCTGACCTGGTTGGCCTCGTCCGAAGCCAGCCGCATCACGGTCTCGAGGCTGGTGCGCTCGTTTTCGAAGGACTCGTACTGACTGCTCACGATTGTCAGCAGCTTGCGCAGCTGCAGCTTGCCGCCCGAGTCCGCGGCCTTCAGCAGCTGGTCTTCCAGCAGCTGATGCAGGTCGTCGACGCCGCGCGCGCGCGGGGCGACATCCGCCGTCGGCCGCTCGGGTGCGCGCGCTCCGGCGGGGGCCGGGGCGACCACCTGCAAGCGCACGATATTGCTCGAACTCTTCTCGCCCACTCGGCCCCCATACGACGTTGCGCCGCATCCCCGTGGGAATGCGACGTAATGCGACAGATGGTAGAGGGACCCGGCCGCGTGAAGCGTGACCGTGATCGCGTTTCCGCCCGGCGCGGAATGTAAGCAGGATCGCAGGGAATTCAATGACTTGCGAACGGTTGTGGCGTCAGCCGCGCTCCGCCCGCTTGCGCTGGCCTTCGCTCAGGTGCCGCTTGCGCAGCCGGATGTTCTTCGGCGTCACTTCGACCAGCTCGTCATCGCCGATGTATTCCATCGCCTGTTCGAGCGACATGCGCACGGGCGGCGTCAGCAGGACGTTCTCGTCCTTGCTCTGGGTGCGGATGTTGGTGAGCTTCTTGCCTTTCAGCGGGTTGACGACCATGTCGCCTTCGCGCGCGGTTTCGCCGACGATCTGGCCTTCGTACACCAGGTCACCGGGACCGACGAACAGCTTGCCGCGCTCCTGCAGGTTGAAGAGTGCATAGGCGAGCACGGGGCCGCGGCCATTGGAGATCATCACGCCGGCATTGCGTTCGGCGAGAGTGCGCTCGACCACCGGACCGAAGTGATCGAACACGTGATACATCAGGCCTGTGCCGCTCGTCATGGTGCGGAAGTCGGTCTGGAATCCGATCATGCCGCGTGACGGGATCCGGTAGTCGAGGCGCACACGGCCCTTGCCGTCCGGGATCATGTCGGCGAGCTCCGCGCCGCGCGCCCCAAGCGCTTCCATGACGGCGCCCTGCGCCGTCGATTCGACGTCCACGGTCAGCTGTTCCCAGGGCTCCAGCCGCTCGCCGTCCTTTTCCTTGATCACCACGCGCGGCCGCGATACGGCGAGCTCATAGCCTTCGCGGCGCATGTTCTCGATCAGGATGCCGAGATGCAGTTCGCCGCGGCCGAAGACGACGAACCGGTCCGGGTCGTCGGTTTCCTCGACGCGGAGCGCGACGTTTGCGAGCGTTTCGCGCAGCAGCCGCTCGCGCAGCTGCCGGCTCGTGACAAACTTGCCTTCCTGGCCGAACAGCGGCGACGTGTTCGTCTCGAAGGTCATGCTGATGGTCGGCTCGTCGACGACCAGCGCCGGCAGCGCTTCGACGAGCTCCGGATCGCAGATCGTGTCGGAGATCTTCGGCGTATCCAGGCCCGAGAACGCGACGATGTCGCCCGCCCGCGCCTCCTCGACTTCGACGCGCTCCAGGCCCATGAACCCGAAGACCTGGCCGATGCGCTCGCTGCGCACCGCGCCGTCACGGTCGATGACGGCAACCGGCATGGCGCGGCGCAGCGTGCCGCGGCGGATGCGGCCGATGCCGATCGATCCCACGTAATTCGAATAATCGAGCTGGCTGATCTGGAGCTGCAGGGCGCCGTCGATGTCCACGTCGGGCGCCGGGCAGCGGGCGACGATCGTTTCGAACAGCGGCGTCATGTCGGCGGCCATCGTCGTCGGGGAGTACCCGGCGATGCCCTGGAGCGCCGAGGTGTACACGATCGGAAAATCGAGCTGGCCGTCGCTCGCGCCCAGCCGGTCGAACAGGTCGAAGGTCTGGCTGACGACCCAGTCGGGACGTGCTTCCGGCCGGTCAACCTTGTTGACAACGACGATCGGCGCGAGCCCGTGCGAGAAGGCCTTCTGAGTCACGAAGCGCGTCTGCGGCATCGGGCCGTCGACTGCATCGACCAGCAGCAGCACGCAGTCAACCATCGACAGCACGCGTTCGACTTCGCCGCCGAAGTCGGCGTGGCCCGGCGTATCGACGATGTTGATGCGATACTCGCGCCACTGGATCGCCGTGTTTTTCGCGAGGATCGTGATGCCGCGCTCGCGCTCGAGCGCATTCGAATCCATCACGCGATCGGTCACGGGCTTGCGCGCGTCGAGCGTGCCGGACTGGCGCAGCAACTTGTCCACGAGCGTGGTCTTGCCGTGGTCGACGTGCGCGATGATCGCGATATTTCGAAGATTCTGGATCACAAAGCTACCGGCTCACTAAAAGGGACGCCATTTTCAAAGGGGTCGCATCCCCATCAACAAAGGGGTCGCATCCGCTTACTTGCCAAGGGGATGCGACCCTTTTGAAAGGGCGCGGATTGTAACCCGGCGGCGAGCCAGTATCTACTTCAGGAACACGGCGTAACTGTCTGATTTGCATTCAGAGTGATAGCGTCGTCCCCTGCTCTTCCAGCTCCGCGACGTGCCGCTCCCAGTAGCGGGCTTCGCCGAACCAGGGAAACGCCTGCGGAAAGGCCGGGTCGTGCCATCGCCGGGCCAGCCAGGCCGCGTAATGCACCATGCGCAAGGCCCGGAGCGGCTCGATCAGGCTGATCTCTGCAGTGTCGAACGTTGCGAACTGAGAATAGCCCTCGAGGATGTCCGCAAGCTGGCCCCGCATCTCGTCCTGGCCGCCGGCGATCAGCATCCACAGGTCCTGTACGGCCGGTCCGGTCAGGCAGTCGTCGAGATCGACGAAGTGCGGCCCCGCTGCGGTCCATAAGACGTTGTTGCGATGACAGTCGCCGTGGATGCGCAGTTGCCGCACCGGGCCTGTCGCCTCGAACTGCCCCTCCACCAGTTCGAGCAGTTCCTCGGTGACCTGCTCGTAGCGATGCTGCACATACTCGGCAACGTAGCCGCCCTCCAGCAGGTAATCGACGGACTCGCGACCCATCGCCGCCGGCGACAGCCGTCCGCGATACTCGAATGCGCGCGAGCCACCGATCAGGTGAATCCGGCCGAGAAACCGGCCGATCCACTGACGATCATCCGCCGTGCCGAGTTCCGGCCACTGCCCGCCACGACGCGCGTAGACCGCGAAACGGAATCCTGCAAAGACGGGTACCGGACCGTCGCCCAGCTCGTCCACGCAGGGCGGCAACAACGGCGCAACGACTGGAATTTCGGCGTCGGCCAGCTCGCGCGCAAAGGCGTGCTCCTCCGCGATCGCCTCGTCGGTCCAGCGCCCGGGCCGGTAGAACTTGACGACTACGGGCTCCGCGTCCTCGAGGCCGACCTGGAATACCCGGTTTTCGTAGCTTCCGAGCGCGAGCACTCGCCCGTCCGCCGGATATCCGGCTGCTTCGACTGCATCGACGATCAAATCCGGCGACAGCGTCGCAAACGGGGCACCCGCCTCGGTTGGTATCATCGCTGCAACATATCGCGGAGCACGCATGAGCACCATCCTCGTCACCGGCGGCGCCGGCTACATCGGCAGTCACGTCCTGCGCCAGCTCGGCGAGCGCGGCGAACGGCTCGTCACGCTCGACAACCTGTCCACCGGCTACCGCTCCTCCGTGCTGCACGGCGAGTTCGTGCAGGGCGACACCGGCGACGCGCCGCTGGTCTCCGACGTGCTCGCCAAACATCAAGTGGACACCGTCATGCACTTCGCCGCGCACATCTCCGTGCCGGAGTCGGTGGCTGAACCGCTCAAGTACTACCGCAACAACACCGCGAACACCCGCACGCTGCTCGAATGCTGCGTCGCCGCCGGCGTGAGGCACTTCGTGTTCTCGTCGACGGCCGCTGTGTACGGGATCCCCGAGAGCGGGATCGCGAGCGAGGACACCGCGACAGTGCCGATCAACCCGTACGGATGGTCGAAGCTGATGAGCGAGCGCATGCTGGCTGACGTCAGCGCGGCCACGGCGCTGCGTTACGTCGCGCTCCGGTATTTCAACGTCGCGGGCGCGGACCCGGGCGGACGCATCGGACAATGCACGCCGCAGGCGACGCATCTGATCAAGGTGGCCTGCCAGCAGGCGACCGGCCAGCGCGATCATGTCGAAATCTACGGCACCGATTACGACACGCCGGACGGCACCGGCGTGCGCGACTACATCCACGTCGAGGATCTGGCGGCTGCGCACCTGAGGGCGCTCGATTACCTGCGCTCCGGGGGCACGCCGGCGACGCTGAACTGCGGCTATGGCGAGGGCTTCAGCGTTCGCCAGGTGCTGGATCAGGTGGCCGACATTGCCGGCAAACCGCTCCGCATCGTCGAATCGGGTCGGCGCGCTGGCGACCCGCCAAGCCTCGTCGCCGCAGCCACGCGCATCCGCGAGCGGCTCGGCTGGCAGCCGCGCCACCAGGATCTCGCCGGCATCGTCCGGTCCGCGTTCGCCTGGGAGCAACGGCTTCTGCGCCAGCCGCCGGCCTGACGGTACCATAGGCGGATGGTCACCCTTCGACCGCGGTCGCTGAGCGGGCTATTGTCCGCTGCCCTGCTGCTGATCGTCCTGCCGCTCACCGCGGCGGTCGTCTATGGCGGCGTGCAGATGCGCGAAATGTCGCGCGCGAGCGACGCACTCGTGCGAGACAGCGTCGAGTTGACCCAGCAGACCCAGGTGCTGTTCCAGAACATTGCCGCAATGGAGCGCTCCGCGAGCCTGTACGTGGTGCTCGAGGATCCCCGCCTGGCCGCCGCATTCAATGCGAACCTCAGCGCGTTCAACCGGACGCTCGATTCGCTTGCCGACCATGCGCCCGTTGCACCGCTCGATCGCGTGCGCGCAGCGGGTCGCGCAGCGGCCGGCGTCGCGCTCGGAGCGGTGGCGGGCGATCGCACTGCAAGCCTGGTCGCCCGCTTCGACGTGCTCGGCATCGAGGCGAGCGTGCTCGCGGACCAGACCCGCCAGGGCATCGATACGCGCCTGCTGGAAGTCGAGCGTCGCGCGCAGGCGACTCAGCAGTGGCTGCTGTGGGCGATCATGGCGCTCGTCCCCGCCTCGCTCGCACTGGCCGCGATCTTCGCGCTGTTCGTGCTCCGGCCGCTGCGCGCGCTCGACCGGGCGATCGACGATCTCGGCCGCGGCGCGGTATCCCAGGCGATCGCGATACCGGGGCCAGTCGATCTGTCGGCTCTCGGCCGGCAGCTCGAGTGGCTGCGCACCCGGTTGCTGGAGGTTGCCGTCGAGCGCAATCGCTTCCTGCGCCACATGTCGCACGAACTGAAGACGCCTTTGGCGAACATCCGCGAAGGCACCGACCTGCTGCTCGACGGCGCGGTCGGGCCGCTGGACGTGAACCAGCTCGAAGTCGCCTCGATCCTGCGCGAGAACGCACTCAAGCTGCAGCAGCTGATCGAGAACCTGCTCTCCTACAGTGCCTGGCAATCGAGCGCGAGCACGGTCGAGCTCTCCAGCTTCCGTCTGGATTCGCTGATCGGCACGGTCGTGGACAGCCAGCGCCTGGCGCTCGCGGCACGCGACGTCAAGCTGGACCTGCAGGTCGACGACGTCGAGCTGGTTGCCGATCGCTCCAAGCTCAAGCTGGTGCTCGACAACCTGCTATCAAACGCCCTGAAGTTCACACCGGGCGGCGGTACGATCCACCTGCATGCCTTTCAGGCGGGACGCAGCACGGTGATCGATCTGGCCGATACGGGTCCCGGCATTCCTCCCGAGGAGCGCGACAAGGTGTTCCAGGCGTTTTATTCCGGAGCGACGCCGCAGGGCGGGCCGCTCAAGGGCACCGGCATCGGCCTGTCGGTCGTGCGCGAATTCGTGCAGGCGCATGGCGGCACGATCGAGATCGTCGACGGCCAGTTTCCCGGCGCGCACCTGCGCATCCGGCTGCCGAACGCAGCGCTCAAGGAATCCGCCAATGCGGCATGACGCCCTCATTCCCGCGCTGCTCGCCTGCGCTTTAGCCGCCGGCTGCGCAACTCTGGATGACCGCAACGATGCTGACGATGTGCTTGCGCCCACCGTCGATGACGGGCAGATGGTCGCCGACTATCTCGCGACGCTCGACCGGCTCGGACAGGGCGGCGCCGCCGAGCAGGCCGAGATCCTCGAGGCGACCCGGACCGCGTACCTCGCGGATCCCTCGACGCGCAATCGCCTGCGCTATGCATTCGTCCTGGCCGTGCCCGGTCATGGTGGGACGGATTCGATCGGCGCGCGCCGTCTGCTTGGCGAATCCCTGGCGACGCCCGAAACGCTGCTCGAATCGGAACGCGCCCTCGCGGCTTTGATGGTGCGGGAACTCGACGTGCGCCTGGCCCTGGCGCAGGAGATTGCGACCCTGCGCGACCACACGACCGCTGAAGAACGCGACAGTGTCGCGAGCCTCAATCGTCGGCTGCAGCAGGAGACCGCGGAGAAGGATCGCCTGCGGCGCGAGCTCGAAGAGGCGCGCAAGAAGCTCGAGGCGATCGCGACCCTCGAGGGTTCGAACAGGCGCAATCCATGAACACACCGCTCGGCCGCCGCGCGCGCATCGTCCTCGTGGATGACGATCCGGGCCTGCTGCGCCTGCTGACGATCCGGCTACGCTCCGAAGGCTTTGAAGTGGCCGCCTGCGAAAGCGCGAGCCAGGCGCTCACGTCGGTGCCGCGCTTCCAGCCGGACGTGCTGGTCACGGACCTGCGCATGAAGGACAAGGACGGCATCCAGCTCCTGAAGGAGCTCCAGGGC
>JALYJS010000441.1 GCA_030799345.1 Pseudomonadota bacterium
GAAGAACGCAATGCCGGCTCAGGCCGCATTCGACGCGGGCTTCTACCATCGCTACTACGTCGACCCGCGCACCCGCGTCGCCTCGCGTGCCGATGCCCTGAAGCTCGGGCGCTTCGTCTGCGCGTACACGGCGTATCTCGGGTTCACCGTCAGGCGCGTGCTCGATGCGGGTTGCGGCCTCGGCCACCTGCGCCACCCGGTGCGCGAGGTGTTTCCGCGCGCCCGTTACCTGGGGTTGGAGAACAGCGATTACCTGTGCCGGCGCTACGGCTGGATTCGCGGGAGCATCGCCGATTACCGGCCGCAGCAGCCATTCGACCTCGTGCTTTGCCATGACGTGCTGCAGTACCTGCCGGAACGCGAGGCATCGCGCGCGCTCGCGAACCTCGCGCGGGTCTGCTGCGGAGCGCTGTATTTCTCCGTGCTCACGCAGGAGGACTGGCGCCGCAACGCCGATCGCGCCAGGACTGACCCGGGTGTGCACCTGCGTCCGGCTACCTGGTACAAATCGCGCCTGTCACGCGGTTTCCGGCCGCTCGGCGGCGGGCTGCTGGTCCGGCGTGGTTATCATCCGCTGCTCTGGGAGCTGGAAAAGCCCTGGATGCCTGCAAAATCGGGCTTGCGGCCCCGGCCCGGGCCGAATTGATCTAAAATCAGCTCCTTATTCAGGGCCCGGAGCATGGGCCACCATTACGGGGAGAGACTGACGATGTTGTTTTTGAAGCATACGGGCCTGCGTGCCCTCGGGACTGCCTCGCTGGCGGCTGTCGCCTTCGTGGCCTGTAGCGGCGGCAGCTCAAACGATGCCCTGCCGTTGATCCGCGCGACGCTCGCGGTCAAGTCCGTGTCCACCGGCGGCGTTTGCGAATCCGTACGCATCCGCATGACCCCGAAGGAATTCATCGGCAAGGCGAACAAGTACGCCAACAACCGGATGATGGTCGCCGAAGTCAACATGACCGGACCGACCGACGAGAACGGCGCGCCGATGTGCAATGGCACGAGCGAGACGCTGCCGCTGGCGCCGGGCAACTGGGAATTCAGTGCGCCGCTCGCGTCGGGTTCCGCGACCTGCGTACGCAACATCCAGGGCGACGGCGACCTGCTGATCACCTTCATCGATGGAATCGAGGGATGCGACGGCAACGGTGCGGCGCAGGATGGCATGCCCATGGACGGCGAGATCCCGATGGATGGCGAGATCCCGATGGATGGCGAGCAGCCTGCGGATGCGATGGATACCGCGCCGCCGCCGGCCGGCTGAAGCGACGCAGCGGCAACATCAGGGCCGGCACGGGCAACCGTGCCGGCTTTTTAGTCCTTGGCGTCATTGATTCCTTTTTATCTGCCGCCGCTGGTCCGCATCGCGGGCCACGTCGTGCCGCGGCTGGCCGCACGCATGGTTGCGGCACTGGTATCGCGCCCGCGCGGCCGCAATCCGACCCAGCCGTGGGAGATCGCCGAAGGTCCCGAAGGCAGCGCCATCGAACTGCGCACCGGTCTGCACGCGACGAGCTGGGGCGAAAGCGGGCCGCTGGTGCTGGCGCTGCACGGCTGGCGTGGGCGCACGACGCAGTTCCGGCCGCTCGCGGCTGCATTGCTCGCGCGGGGGATGCGGACGGTTGCACTCGACCTGCCGGGCCACGGACGATCGCTCGGCAGCACCGCGACGCCGCGCGAGATCGGCGAGTTGCTGGTCGAGGTGGAGCAGATCACGGGCCCCGTGCATGCGGCCATCGGCCATTCCTTCGGCGGCGCCGCGATCGGCGCCGCGCTGATCTACGGCTTCCGGGCGAACCGGCTCGTTATCGTCTCGAGCCCCACGCACATCAGTCGCATTCCGTTTTTCTACGCGAAAGCGCTCGGCCTGCCGCATCGGGCCATGCCGTATTTCGCGCGGCTGCTGGAGGAGCACGCCGGCCGCAAGCTCGCGGAGCTGGATCTCGTCACGACGGCGCCGAAGTCAGGCATCCGTGCGCTACTGGTGCACGACACCAACGACGCGGTTATTCCTTACAGCGAGGCGGAAGCGCTCGCGGGTGTGTGGCCGGAACTCGAGCTGATGACCACGACCGGGCTCGGGCATCGCGACATCCTCGCAAACGGCGAGGTGCTGCGAACCATCGTCGAGTTCGTCGGCGGACGCTAGGGCGAGCGCGTATGCGTCGGTGAACCGGCAGTCGCCACGGGCTGATCCGGCGCAACCGTAATTTTGAGGTTTCCGTATGGCGATGGCGGGACTACGGTCTCGCCGCGCCGTTCGAGCCAGGCGAGCGTCGCCGGCGTCAGCAGGTCGCCTTCGCGGCGTGCTTCCGGCGGCGCGCCGAGCAGCACGGCCGGCGTGAACACGACCAGGTATTTGCCCTTCTGCTCGGCGGGATCGATCGCAAGGTACACGGACAGACCCGGCGCGCCGCCCGGCGTCGCGAGCGCGGGTTCGAGGCGCAGATTATCGATACCCGTCATCTGCACGACGATGAAGGTCTCATCGAGCAGGGCGACGACCGGATAGAACACGCTGTCCGCGCCGCCTTTCTTTTCGTCGAACACGCTCTTGATGCGCACGCGATAGGGCGCGGCCTGCCGGGGTAGCTCGAAGGCGACGAACGGACTGAGGCCGCTGTGAAAATCGAACACCGGGCTCAATTTGTCCACGGTCGCATCCGTGAATCCGCGCGGCGGCAAAGTCTTGAACGGGAAACCCGACGGATCGTCGCAGCATGGCGTCGTTTCGGCGTAGAGGGCGAGACGCGCCTCTGCTGTCGCCGGATAGGATGGCGCTGGCCCCGCCGCGCAACCTGCGCAGGCCACGGCCGCCAGGAGAACAATTGGGTTCCGCATGCGGGTCGCAGGCTAACATGATTGCCGGATCGGTAGCCGTGATCGGTTCCGGACTTTCCGGTATCGCATGCGCGCGGGAACTGACCCGCGCCGGCCTGCAGCCACGGGTTTTCGAATATCAGCGCGCGGCGGGCGGCCGGCTCGCGACGCGCCGCTTCGAATCCGCCGCCTTCGATCATGGTGCGCAATACGTCACGGTCACGGACCCGGGATTCCGTCAAATCATCGAGACTGCGCGCGCCGCGGGCGTGGTCGAACGCTGGCAGCCGCAATGGTCACGCGCCGCCCGGCAGGGCGAACTGTGGGTGGGAACGACCGGCATGAGCAGTCTTCCGCGCTGGCTCGCACAGGAACTCGATGTGGAGTACGGCGCGCGCATCATCCGGCTCGAACGCGGCCGGCACGGGTGGGCCGTGATGGACGATCGGGGTTCGGCTCACGTGGATTTCGATGCCGTCGTGCTCGCGCTGCCGGCGCCGGCCGCTGCGACCCTGGCGTCGTCGCACACCGCGCTTGCCGATCGCGTCCGCGCCGTGCCCGTGGCGCCCTGCTGGGCGGCGATGGTCGTATTCGACCGCCCCCTCGACGGCGTACCGGACGCGGACATCAGTGACGATGCGATGCTGCCCTGGTTTGCCCGGGACGGTTCCAAGCCCGGGCGCGAGACGCCGCACGGCTGGGTGCTGCACGCGGGCGCCGACTGGTCGCGTACCGAATTCGATCAGCCGTCCGCACGCGTGCTCGAGGTATTGCTCGGGCGTTTCTCCGAACGGATCGGCCGGGTGCTGCCGCGGGTCGTACTGTCGGATTGCCATCGCTGGCGTCATGCCCGCGTCGAGCAACCGCTGGGAGAGCCGTACCTTTGGGATCGCGTGGCCGGCATCGGATTCTGCGGCGACTGGTGCCTCGATGCGCGCGCCGAGGCGGCCTGGATCTCCGGTTCGGCCCTCGGTACCGCAGTTTCGCAGGCGCGGCTCGCGGCGGGCTCCGGTAAGATGCAGGGAAGCAGATGAACAGCACGCGACAACAGATCTTCCTGGCCGCCGCTTCCTTAGTGCTGCAGTCCGCGTGTGCGGGAGGCGCCGCGCCCATGCCGGAGTCGGAGAGCATGTCAACACCCGAGCCGGTGCCGCCGGTGGCTGCCGTCCGGCCGTACGTGGTCGAGTCGCCGCACGGCGACCGGACCGACGAGTACTACTGGCTGCGCGACGACACGCGCGAGAACAGGGAAGTGCTCGCGCACCTCGAAGCGGAGAACGCCTACAAGGCGGCGATGACCGCGCACACGCAGGCGCTCGAAGACCGCGTGTACGAGGAAATCATCGCGCGCATCAAGCAGGACGACTCGACCGTGCCTTATCGCAAGCGCGGTCACTGGTACTACGCGCGCTTCGAGACCGGCAAGGAGTACCCGATCTACGCGCGCAAGGCCGGAACCCTCGACGCGCCCGAGCAGGTGATGCTGGACGCCAACCAGCTCGCGGAGGGCCACGGGTTCTACCAGGTGGGCGCGATGGCGATCGCGCCGGACAACCGGCTGCTCGCCTACCTGGACGACACCATCGGCCGGCGTCAGTTCACGCTTCGCTTCAAGAACCTCGCGACCGGCGAAGTGCTGCCGGACCGCATCGAGAACGTCGATCCGTACGTCGCATGGACCGCAGACAGCGCCAGCGTGCTGTACATGGAGAAGCACCCGGAGACACTGCTCGGCTACCGCGTCCGGCGGCACATTCTGGGAACCGATCCGGCGACGGATGCGCTGGTCTACGAACAGGATGACGAGAGCTTTTACACGAACGTGGCTGTCACCAAGGACGAGCGGTACATCCTGATATTGGCGCAGAGCACGGTGTCCACGGAGTGGCGCTATGCGGACGCGGCCGACCCGGACCTGGAATTCAAGGTGTTCCTGCCGCGCGAGCGCGATCACGAATACCACATCGACCATCTCGCCGGCCGCTGGATCATCCGCAGCAACTGGCAGGCGCCGAATTTCCGGTTGCTGGAAGCGAAGGTCGGCGAGGAAGGCGATCGCGCGAAGTGGAAGGAACTCGTCGCGCACCGCGACGACGCGTTCGTCCACGGCTTCGACGTGTTCAAGGACTTCCTCGCGATCGAGGAGCGCTCGGGCGCCATGCGCAAGATCCGCATCCGCCCCTGGACCGGCGGCGAGGATTTCTTCATTGCCGCCGACGAACCGGCCTATACGACGGCACTCGGCCAGAATGCCGAGATCGACACGCACATCGTGCGTTATTCCTATTCGTCGCTGACCACGCCCTCGACGATCTACGACTATGACATCCAGACGGGTGAACGCCAGCTGATGAAGCGCACGCCGGTGCTCGGCACTTTTGATCCGTCGCACTACCGCACGGAGCTCGTCTGGGCCACGGCCAGGGACGGCGCGAAGGTGCCGGTGTCGCTCGTTTACCGCGTCGGCGTCAAGCTGGACGGCACCGCGCCGATGCTGCAGTACGGTTACGGTTCGTATGGCCTGACGATGGATCCCGAGTTCTCGATAGCGCGGCTTTCGCTGCTCGATCGAGGATTCGTGTACGCGATCGCCCACACCCGGGGTGGCCAGGAAATGGGGCGGCGCTGGTACGAGCAGGGCAAGCTGCTCAACAAGAAGAACACATTCACGGACTTCATCGATGTCACGCGCTTCCTCGTCAAGGAAGGCTACGCGGATCCGAAGCGCGTTTCCGCGATGGGCGGAAGTGCGGGCGGGCTGTTGATGGGCGCCATAGCGAACATGGCGCCCGCGGATTACCGCGCGATCGTCGCGCAGGTGCCATTCGTGGATGTCGTGACGACCATGCTCGACGAGAGCATTCCGCTGACGACGAACGAGTTCGACGAGTGGGGCAACCCGAAGGCGAAGGAGTACTACGAGTACATGATGTCGTATTCGCCCTACGACAACGTGGCGCGTCAGGAGTACCCGGCCATGTTCGTGACGACGGGGCTGTGGGACAGCCAGGTGCAGTATTTCGAGCCGGCAAAATGGGTGGCGCGACTCCGCGCCCGCAACACCGGCACCAATGCGCTGCTGTACCGTACGACGATGGAAGCGGGCCACGGCGGCAAGTCGGGGCGCTTCCAGCGCTACCGTGAGACCGCGGAGGAGTTCGCCTTCATCCTCGACCAGTCCGGCATCGGCCTCTAGCCCATGCAGCTCGCGCGCATCGAGCAGATTGCCATGCCGGTGCGCGACCTGGCACGCGCAACCGCCTTTTACCGCGACCGGCTCGGCATGAAGCTCCTGTTCGAGGTGCCCCCGCATCTCGCATTCTTCGATTGCGATGGCGTGCGCCTCGCGTTGTCGATCTCATCGGATCCGATGTACGACCCGCCCGGGTCGATCGTCTACTACCGCGTCGCGGACATCGAGGCGTCCCATGGCGAACTCGAAAAGAGAAGCGTCGAGTTTCTGCAGGGCCCGCACAAGGTCGCCGAGCTCGGCGACGTCGAGATCTGGATGGCATTCTTCGAGGACACCGAGGGCAACACGCTCGCATTGACGAGCGAGAAGCCGGTCGGTCCCGGATGAGCGCGCAGGGCCTGGTCGAGCGAACGCTGTCGCGCGTAGTGGACGCGCGTCCCGCGGAGATTCCGGGGCTGCTCGCGGCATTTGCCTACCATTTCCTGCTTTTCACGGCGTACTACATCCTGCGCCCGATCCGGGACAGCATGGGCGTCGGCGGCGGCGCCGAGAACTTGCCGGATCTCTTCGGCTGGACGCTGCTTGCCATGCTGGTCGCGGTCCCGGTCTTCGGCTGGTTCAGCGGGCGGTACCGTCGCTCGGTGTTCCTGCCCTGGACGTACCTCTTTTTCGTCGCCCAGCTGGTCGGGATCTGGGTTGTGTTCAACGTGCTCGAAGACAGGGCCGCGGCCGCCCGCTTCTTTTTCGTGTGGGTCAGCGTCTTCAACCTCTTTGTGATTTCGGTCTTCTGGAGCTTCATGGCAGACCTCTTCGACAAGGAGCAGGGCAAGCGCCTGTTCGCATTCATCACGGCGGGCGCGAGTGTCGGCGCGATATCTGGCTCGGCCGTCACGGCCTTCCTCGCGGGGTCGGTCGGCGAGGTGAACCTGCTGCTCGTGTCGGCGGGTTTGCTCGCATCGACCATTGTCCTGATGCGCTACCTGTTCGGCTGGTCGGCACGCCAGCAGACGCACGGAGATCGCATCGAGAGCCGGCCGATCGGGGGCAATCCTTTCGCGGGCGTATGGAAAGTGCTGTCGACGCCCTACCTCGGCGGGATCGCGGCGTTCATCTTCCTGATGGCGGGCGTGAACACGGTGCTCTATATCCAGCAGGCAGGCCTGCTCGAGATCCACTATCCCGACGGCGACGCGCGGACCGCGTTCCTCGGCAGCATCGAGCTGGCAATGAGCATCATCACGATTCTGCTGCAGCTCTTCGCAATCGGCCGGCTCACGAAACGTGCGGGCGTCGCCGCGATGATCGTGGTCGTCCCGCTCTTCGTGGTCGGCGGATTCCTGCTGATCGCGGCCTCACCCGTGCTGGCCACGCTCGTCGCGGTCTTCATTGCGCGGCGCGTCGGCCAGTACGCGATCGTACGACCCTGCCGCGAGATGCTTTACACGACGGTGGACCGCGAGTCGAAGTACAAGGCGAAGAACGTCAACGACACGCTGGTTTACCGTACGAGCGACTTCGTCTTCGCGAAGGCGCAGGCATTCATCGAATTGACGTTCCAGGCGAGCCTCGCCGGCATGGCGCTCTTCGGTGCAGCGGTCGCCGCCGCCTGGGCCGCGGTCGCCTGGCGTCTCGGTCGAGCCCACGAGCGCATGGCTGAGGCTGACCGGTCGGCCTGATCAGTCCTCGAGCTGGAAGCGCAGGCGCGCTTCGACGCGCTGGTCGATGACGGAGCCGTTCACGACCCGCGGTTCATAGCGCCAGCGGGCAACGGCATCGAGCGCGGCTCGGTCGAACGTCCCCGCGGGCTCGGCTGCCTTGACGCTCGCATCGCGGGTCGTGCCGTCCGTGTTGACGGTGAACTCGATGTCCACCCAGCCTTCCGTGCCGCGTTCGCGTGCGCGCACCGGGTATTGCGGCGCGACGAAACGCGTCCGGCGCATGGCGTTCTCCGGCAACACCGCCGGCGGCGGCGGGGCCGCCGCGGGCCGGGCAATGCGGCCCGCCATGATCTGGCCGGAGATCGCGGACACCTCGGAAGCGGGTGCGCCGGCATCGGCGGCGGTGCGCAGGAATGCATCGGCGCGATCCAGGTTGCCCGCTGCGAGCTGCTTGCGTGATTCGTCGAGCGCGCGCGAGGCGAGCAGCACCCGTGTGTCGGCGAGCCCTTCGAAGCCCGGGTCGGACGCGCGCAGCAGGTCGAGGTAATGCCGCGCGGAATCGCCATTCGGCTCGATCAGCCGGTTTTGCGCGATGCGCTGGTTCGCCAGCAGCAGGATTCGCGTGCGGTCCGAACGGACATTGCCGAGGCGCGCGGCTTCGAGATCGGCCCGGAGCGAGGCGACCTCCGTATGGTTGACGTCGAGCGCGATCGCGGCCTGTAACCAGTTACCGGCCTCTTCCAGTCTATTTTCCCGGATCGTGCGCTCGGCATTCGCCTGAATCAGTCCGGCAAGTGCCAGGATGCCTTGCTGCACGCCCGGATTCGCCGGGTCGAGGCGACGGGCCGACATCAGGTAGGCGTGCGCACTGTCCCTGCCGCCGTACAACCGATTGCTGCGCATGCGGTCATTGGCGACGAGCAGCAGCCCCTGGGCGCGGCCCGCCGGTGTTTCCGCCGCGCTGGCATCGAGTTCCCGGCCGACGGCGGCGGCGTTTGCGGCCGTCGAGCGCTGGATCTGGCCCTTGTTCGACGTCATCGCGCGCTCGCGCTCGAGCTGCGTTACGAAGAATTCAAGCCGCGGATGATCGGGCCGGGCGGAGCGGGCGGCGTCGATGGCGCTCGCGAGCCGCGGCAGGTCGAGTTCCATCAGCGCACGTTCGGCCTCCACCAGCAGCTCGTCGGCAACGCTGTCGATGCCGCGCTGGGCCATACGGTTGCCCGGATCGCGCGACAGCACTGCGCGATAGAGCTCGAGCGCGTTCTGTTCCGGCGGGTGGATCAGCCTGCCCTGGGACAGCGCGAGGCCGGCCGCATCCAGCATTCCGAGCAGAGCGGGATCCCTGCCGGCGTCGGTCGGCGCGATAGGGGCGCTGTCCTGGGGCGCGAAGAGGGTGATGCGTTCCCAGGGCTTCCACTCCGAGATGCCCCAGGCCGCCAGCAGAATCGGTATCAGCAGCAGGCTGCGACGCGACCAGCGGCGAACCAGGACCGGATCGACCGTGACCTTCGGCAGCGTGAGCTTCGGATGCTCGGCTGTGATGCTGGACATCGCGGCGGCGAGCGCCGCACCGGGCCGGGGCGTCGTTCCGGCGCTGGCGGTTTGCTGCGGGCGGCGCTGCGTCGCGTCGACGAAGTTGCGGATGCGTTCGGCCGAGGCCGGCATGTGCAGGAAGCGGAAGATGGCGCCTTCCGAGATCAGCGGCGAAAGCTGTCCTTCGTTCTCGCGATTGCCAGCGACGATGATCGGCAGTTCCGGAAACTGCTGGTGAAGCTGCGTGACCAGCTCCTTCGCATTGACGTCGCCGAGCGCGGAGTCGAGCAGCAGCGCCGGGTTGCCGGCGGCAACCAGAAGATCTGCCGCGTGCTGCGCATCATCCGCGCGCCACACGCGATGCGTACCGGCGACTGAATCGCGCAGCAGATCGATCAGGATCGGGTCCGCGGAAAGGACAATGACGTTGGCGCTGCCGGGATGCGATGCGGACGGGCGTGGCGGCGCGTCCGGCGCCTCATCTCCCGGCTGCAGGTCGGTGTAGTCGATGATGATTTCGTCTTCGTTCGACACTTTGTCTGCGGTTCCGGGCATCGATGACTCGCGCAAAAACGCCCCGTCACGGGCACCGGCGCCGGTGACAGTCGGGCTCCGGCCATCTTTGACAAAACGCGTCGTGGCGAACGAGACACAGTTCAAGTTTCGCAATCCGGCCCTGTGACGCAGTTCGAAAAACCCCACGGCCTCCGGCACTTGCAGAAAGGGCCCGTTCGGGGGCCAAAAGGGGGTGGGAATCCGTTGCTGGCGCGCTACACCCGGTCCGGCTTTTTCCACTTTCACGGAATTATGTGAATCTCGACAGCAGGCCAGAGGCCCAAGTAAGGTGGCCCGGCCTGGTCGGGAGTGGTTTGGGGACACCGGGAGTGACTGGCATTACAAGACAGATCTCGTTCGTTTCAAGCCTTCCCGCCGAGCATCATCACCAGCTCGAGGCGCTGCTGTTCTTCAATGGACGCCAGCATCGCGTGCGCCACGGCATCGTCACCGCCATCGATCGTTACGGTCCGCCGGAAATCGTTGCCGACGGCAATGCGTTGCGTGTACGCGTCGCCGGGCCTTCGGAGGCGCAATGCCTGTTCGCGGTCGAGCGTGACGGCAAGGTGGCGCGCCCGATCGGCCTGATCCTGTATGTGCGCGACAGCTTCGAGCGCATCACCGTGCTGCACATCGTCGTCGCCGAGGCGTACGCCGTCGGCGGCCCGCGCGCCAAGTACAACCTGCTGCTACGCCTCGTGCAGGCGGTCAAGCGGATCGCGCGCTGCACCTCCGGCATCCGCCACGTCGAACTGCTCTACTCCCAGAACAAGCCGCGCGCCGCCTACGCCTGATCAAAGGGGTCGCATCCCCTTTCAAGAGGGGACGCACCCCTTATCTTGTTGCTATCTTTCTGTTTCCTCTGATCTGACAAAAAGGGTGCGTCCCTTTTTATATTCCCATTTGCTCAGGAGACTTTATGAATCGCTTCTGCCGTGTGCTGCCCGCCGCAGCGCTGTTTCTGGTCATGGCCACACCGGCCGCCGCGGCCTCCCGCGAAGAACTCGACGCCCAGGTGCGCGAATCCATCGAGGCGCTGTACGAGCATTCGAGTGCGGCAAAGGAACTCGCCGGCCGTTCGGTCGGCATGCTGGTGTTTCCGAAGGTCGTCAAGGGTGGTATCGGCATCGGCGGCGAGTACGGGGAAGGCGCGCTGATCATCGGCGGCAAGACGGTCGACTATTACGCGCTCGCGGCCGGATCCATCGGCTTGCAGCTCGGGGTCCAGCAGAAAAGCCAGGTGATCCTGTTCATGACGCAGCGCGAGCTCGACAAATTCCAGAAGAGCACTGGCTGGAAGGCAGGCGTTGACGGCAGCGTCGCGCTGGCGACGCTCGGCGCCGGCGGTCAGGTGGACAGCGAAACGGCGAAGAAGCCGATCATCGGCTTCATCTTTTCCAACAAGGGCCTGATGTACAACCTGACCTTCGAAGGCGCAAAGCTCACGAAGATCGACAAGGACTGATTATCAAAGGGGTCGCATCCCCTTTCCCGTATCGGCCACTGAAAGCGACTCGGATTTGAGAAAGGGGATGCGACCCCTTTTAGTGTCCGGGGCCACCCGACAGGCCACCGGTCAGCACCATGCGCATGGCGGTCTCGACCGGCAGGTCGAGCGGCACGACCCTGGATCGTGGCAGCAGCGTCGTATAACCCCCGATCTGGTAGCTCATCGGAAAATAGACGGCGATCAGGTCTTCGTTCGCATCGACGATGCCGAGATCGGACGCATGATCCTGCGTGACGAAGCCGATGATCCGGGCATCGCCGAAGCGCGCCAGCACGACGCGCTTCAGGTCCCGGCGCCGGCCGCCGGCCGGCAGCAGCTTCATGAAGTCCCGCGACGCGCCATAGATCGTCTTGACCACGGGAATGCGGTCCAGGAACCGCTCCCAGCGAGCCAGAACCCGGCGGACGATCAGTGCGTTGACGAGCGTCCCTGCCGCGAGCAACAGCAGGACCGCCGCGACGATGCCCATGCCGGGCTGGTAATGCTCTGCGGGGATCACGAGCAGGATCAGTTTCTGCAACAGGGACTCGGTACCCGTGCCGAGCCACCACAGGAGCCACAGCGTCAGCGCCAGCGGCAGGACGACGACGAGACCGCGCAACAGCGCATTGCGTAATTTGCGGAGCATGGGACCTCCCGGTGAGGGCTGCATGATAGCGGTCCCGCGCGGCGGCCTCGACGCGGTATCATCCGGGTGGGGCGCGATTCGACAGGCCAAGAGGAAAAAGCAATGACGATCGCCAAAGTCAGCGAGATCACTTCCACATCGACCAAGAGCTTCGAGGACGCTGTCCAGAAGGGCGTCAAGCGCGCCACGAAGACGCTGAAGAACCTGACTTCCGCCTGGGTCGCGGACCAGGAAGTCATGGTCGAAAATGGCAAGATCACCGCTTACCGCGTGCGCTTGCGGGTGACATTCATCCTGGAGCCTTGATCGGCCTCCGCCGCCCGCCCGCATGACTTACCGCGTGCTGGCGGACGCGGTGCTGGTGCTGCACCTCGCGTTCATCCTGTTCGTCGTGCTGGGCGGCTGGCTGGTCGCCGTCTGGCCGAAGCTCGTCTGGTTGCACTTACCGGTGGTCGCCTGGGGCGCCTCGGTGGAGTTCTTTGGCCTGACTTGCCCGCTGACGCCACTGGAAAACTGGCTGCGCGACCGTGGCGGTGATACCGGCTACTCCGGCGGTTTCATCGACCATTACCTGACGCCGCTGATGTACCCGGCCGGTCTGACGCGCGGGATGCAGCTCGCACTCGGCGGCTTCGTGATCGCGATCAATCTGGCAGCCTATGCGGTGATCTGGCGCCGCCGCCGTCGCGCCGGCGTCACAGGTAGTGAATCAGCACGTAAACGCTGAGTAACAGCGCCAGCCACAGGGCGGTCGTGCCGATCGGCCACGAGCGGGAGAAAGCACCATCCGCACCGAAATGCCGGCGCAGGCTGGCTGCGAGGACCGCACCGCCGGAGCGCCCCAGACTGACAGCCCGCATCGCTGCGAGATCCAGCACCGCGAGCGCGCGCGCACCGAGCCGGTAGAGTCCGACCCGCCACAGCCAGTCGAAGTCGAGCGTGAGGGTCTCGGTGCGTCGCATCAGCGGCAGCAGCAGGAAGAACGCCAGTCCCGAGAACAGCAGTAACTGCAGGTAGAAGAGCACATCGCCGGCCGAATAAGCGTCGAACGCCACGGGATACGGCAGCAACGCATACAGGGGTTGCGGGTACACGCCGATGTACAGACAAAGGAACGAGAACAACAGCATGGCCGCGGCCATGTTCCACGGCGCATCGCGCGGCCGCAGGCCGGAGTCCTTCTGGAAAAACACGAACCAGGGAAACTTGATGCCCGCGTGCAGGAAAACGCCGGCGGAAGCGGCCGCGAGCAGGAAATAGAGCAGCATCAGGCCTTCGCCTTTCGCGGCCTCCGATATCAGAGTCTTGGTCGTGAAGCCGGAGGTCAGCGGAAAGCCGGAGATCGACAGCGCCCCGACGATGCCGCAAGCCGCCGTCAATGGCATCGTGCGGAACAATCCGCCGAGATCGGTGCACCGGTGCAGGCCGGTCCGGTACACGACCACGCCGGCGCTCATGAACAGCAGTGCCTTGTAGATGATATGGGCGAAGGCGTGCGCCGCCGCGCCATTCAGCGCCACCTGGGTGCCGATGCCGATCGCGCACACCATGAACCCGACCTGGTTCACGATCGAGTAGGCGAGGATGCGGCGCGCGTCGTTCTCGAGCAGCGCGTACAGGATCCCGTAGAAGATCATCCACGTGCCGATCGGAACCAGCACGGATTCGCCCGGAAACAGGAGGATCAGCGCGAGCACGGCGGCTTTCGTCGTGTAGGCCGACAGGAACACGGCGCCGGTCGCGCTCGATTCCGGATACGCATCGGCGAGCCATGCCGAAACCGGCGGGGCCGCGATGTTGATCAGCAGTCCCGCAAGGATCATCCCGTTGGCGGGCGTGGTGGCCGAGAGCGCGACGATGTCGACCGAACCGGTGGCCGCGGCATGCGCGGCGATGCCCGCCATCAGCAGCGCTCCGCCGGTCAGGTGCATGATCGCGTAGCGCAGTCCGGCGCCGCGCGTGGCCGGCCGGTCGCCGCACCACACGACGAGCGTGGAGCCGATGGCCATGAGTTCCCACCAGACGAAGAAACTGATGAGGTCGCCGGAGAAACACACGCCGATCGCCGATCCCGCATAGAGACTGGCCGCGGCGAGTTCGCGGCCGCTCGCCTGCCGGAATGCGAACAGCCCGCCGCCGAATGCCATCAAGGCGAACACGACGCCGAACAGCCGCCGCACGGGACTGCCCTCGACCGGTTCGATCAGCAGGCCCAGGAATTCGTGTGACAGGACGACACCGTCCGGAACCTGCCAGACGGCCCACAGCGTCACGAGCGGCAGCACGAGCACGAGCGCGGCGCGCGCGCGGCCGCGCAGCGCGCCAATCAGCAGTGCGCCGCCTGCTAGCCAGAGTCCCGGCGGCAGGAAATCAATCATCGTAGTAATCGTCCCGGCGTTTCAGCAGCAGGCCGAGCCCCCGCGCGACCAGCACCAGGGCCAGGCAGGCGAGGAAACCAAAGACGGCGGCAAATCCCGGCCAGCCGTCCATGTCGAAGGACGACTTGATGACGATGAAGACCTGCGCCAGCAGCGTCAGCGCGAGCACGATGCAGAACACGATCCACAGGATCCGGATGGTGCGCGGCCGGACCAGCCAGTGATCGCCGTTCCCGGGTACACGACTCATGGCGCGCCACCCACGATCATCCAGGCAAGTTCCAGCACCGGGCGATGACAGAAGAAGAATGCGAGAGTCAGCACGGCAGTCACCGTGAGCGCGAGGACGACCGGCCAGGGCGCCTCACCGTGGCCGGGTGTGGGGCCTGCCGGCTCCGCCCGGAACCATGCCCGATGCACGATCGGCAGGAAATAGGCTGCATTCAGCGCCGTGCTGACGACCAGCACCGCAACCGCGAACCAGGCGCCGGCTTCCAGCGAGCCCATCAGGATCTGCCACTTGGAGATGAAACCGGCGGTGGGAGGCAGCCCGATCATCGCGAGCGCACCGATCGTGAAGGCCGTGAATGTCCAGGGCATGCGCCGGGCGATGCCGTCGAGCTGGCTGATCTCGGTTTTCCTTGCCGCCGTATAGATGCTGCCCGCCGCGAAAAAGAGCGTGATCTTGCCGAGGCCGTGCGCCGCGATGTGCAACGCCGCGCCGACTTCCGCTACCGGCCGGAACAGCGCCGCCGCGAGCGTGACGTAGGAAAGCTGCGCCACCGTCGAGTAAGCGAGCATCCGCTTGAGGTTGTCCTGGCGCAGCGCCACGACGCTTGCTGCGATGGTGGTGAACCCGGCGGCATAGAGCAGCCATTCGGCGCTCGCCTCTCCTTGCAGGAAATCGACGCCAAAGACATAGACGACCAGCTTGGTGACGACGAACACGCCGGCTTTGACCACCGCCACCGCGTGCAACAGGGCGCTGACCGGCGTCGGCGCGACCATCGCGGCGGGCAGCCAACGATGCACCGGCATCAACGCCGCCTTGCCCGTGCCGAACATGAAAAGCGCGAGCAGCAGGCCCGCTGCCGGGCCACTGATCCGGCCGTCGAGAATCCCGTCCGGCGTAAACTCCAGGGTGCCGGCGGTCTGCCAGGTCCAGATGATCGCGGGAAGCAGCAGGCCTATTGACGTTGCCAGCAGCACGCCCAGGTACACGCGGGCCGACGCGACCGATTTCGGATCCCCCTTGTGCGCGACCAGCGGATACGTCGACAGCGTGAGGATTTCGTAGAAAACGAAAAGGGTGAGCAGGTTGCCGGCGAACGCGATGCCGATGGTCGCGAACAGCGCGATCGCGAACAGGATGTAGAACCGGGTCTGATGCTGCTCGCCATTGCCGCGCATGTAACCGATCGAGTAGATCGTGTTGACGATCCACAGCAGCGAGGCGAGCGCGGCGAACAGCGCGCCCAGCGGCTCGACGGCGAAGCGGATCGCAAGTCCGGGCATCAGCGACATCAGTTCCACGGCCGGTCTCGCGCCAGCCATCACCTCGGGCAACAGGCTCCAGACCGCCAGTGCGAGGCCGGCGGCTGTCGCGAGGCTGACGGCTTCCCGCAGATTCGGGCGCCCGTGCGCGAGCGCGATGCCGAGCGCGCCCGCCAGCGGGAGGAAAAGGGCAAGCAGGATGAGCGCCTCGGCGGTCACTGCAGG